>QGUO01000230.1 GCA_003242495.1 Pseudomonadota bacterium
CGGCGTGTCCGAGGAGCGCCTCGCCTTGCAGCGCCGGGTGATCGCCCAGGAGCGACTGCGCGCCAACGTGGCGGCCGTGGAAAGCGCGTTCACCTCGACCGAGGCGCGCGTCTACCGCCAAGGGGACGACGTGGTCATCTCGCTGGTGGGCATCCGCTTCCCGCCGGGACGCAGCACCATCGATGCCGCGGCCTCGGCCTTGCTCAAGAAGGTGCAGGAGGCCATCAACCTGTTTCCGGGCGCGTCGCTGGTGGTGGAGGGGCACACCGACTCGAGCGGCAGCGACTCGGCGAATCTCATCCTGTCGCAGGACCGTGCGGATGCCGTGCGCCAGCACCTGGTCGACGCCCTGGGCCTCGATCCCGAGAAAGTCAGCTCGGTGGGCTACGGAGAGTCGCGTCCGGTGGCCAGCAACGAGACGGCCGCGGGACGGGCCCGCAACCGCCGCATCGACCTCATCATCCACGTCGACCCGATCCGCTGAGCCGGCGCCGGCAACGGCCGGCCCCGCGCCGCCGTGAGTCTCGGTAACGCTGCCGCGCAGCGCTCAGCGATGGCTACGCCTCGGGGACAGGGTGGGCATGATCGTGGGCATGCGCCGCGCAGCGTTCGCAGTTCACCCAGCCCGAGTCGCCGTTCACGTAGTGCTCCTTTTTCCAGATCGGCACCCGGTGCTTGACCTCGTCGATGATGTAGCGGCAGGCGGCGAACGCCTCGGCGCGATGCGCCGAGCTCACGCCCACCCACACCGCCAGATCGCCGATCTCGAGCGAGCCGACGCGATGGACGCAGGCGGCCTTGAGCACACCGTAACGGCGCACCGCCTCGGCAACGATGCGCTCGCCCTCGGTGCAGGCCAATGCCTCGAAGGCTTCGTATTCGAGCCGCGTGACCGCCTGTCCTTCGTTGTGATTACGCACCCAACCCTCGAATGCCACGTAGCCGCCGGCGGCGGGATCCTCGAGCGCGCGGCGCAGGGTGGCCGGGTCGATCGGAGTCTTGCTGAAGCTGAAGGGTTTCATCCGCCTGCCACCGGTGGAATGAACACGACGGTATCGCCGTGCGCAAGCCGCGCGTTCCAGTCACTGAAGTCGGCGTTCACCGCGACTTTCAACTGATCCGGCGCGAGCGTGAACGGATGCCGCTGGCGCAGCTCGGCGTACAGGTCCGCCGGCGTGCTGGCGGTCGTGTCGAGCACTTCCTCGCTGCGCCCCGCCTGCTCGCGGAACAGCGCGAAATACTGCACGCGCAGCGTGATCGCGGCGCGCGCGTCCGCCGCCGCATCGGCCGTGCCCGGGGCCTGGGCGCCCGCGCCGGTCGCGAGCGCGCTCGTGGCGGCGCTGAACTCCTCGGTGGTGTTCACATTGTCGAGGGCGCGCGCCTCGGGCAGCGCGAGCAGCGCCGCATCGGCCTCCATGAGGAGCTTGCGCGGGCAGCGCTTGCCGGCGGCGAGGGCTGCGGCGACGGCCTCCCGCGCGGCAGGCTCCCAGATGGCGCACAGCGGCTCGGGCAGCCCGTCGTGGCTGCTGCGATAGGCCGTCGCGATACGGCCTGGATCGCGGTGCTCCACGAGATGGCGCAACGTTTCGGATGTCAGGAACGGCAGGTCACACGCCACCACCAGCCAGGCCGCCTTGGGATGCTCGAGCAGTGCGGCCGAGATGCCGGCGAGCGGACCGATGCCCGGTTCGCGGTCCACGATCTGCGGCAGCGCCGCCCGCGTGGGCTCGTCGCGCTGGTCGGGTCGTACCGATACGAACGTGGCCGCGCAGCACTCGCTGACCAGGTCGTACGCCCAATGGAGCTGCGGCCGGCCGTGGTAGTCGAGCAGGGCTTTGTCCTGCTTCATGCGCGTACTCGCGCCGCCTGCCAGGATCAGTCCAAAAAGGGGAGGCATCACGCTCATCTCATCCTCGAATTCATCCGATATCCGACTTGCCGCCGCGCTTGTGCACCAGCCGTGTCTCGGCGATGACGATGTCGTGCGACAGCGCCTTGCACATGTCGTAGATGGTGAGCGCCGCGACGCTGGCGCCGGTGAGCGCTTCCATCTCCACGCCGGTCTTGTGATGCACGGACACCGTGCAATCGATGATCGCTTCCTCGCCGACGAGCTCGATGGCGATCTTACAGTTCTCGATGCCGAGCGGATGACAGAACGGGATCAGCTCGTGCGTGCGCTTGGCCGCCATGACGCCGGCAATGATGGCGGTCTGGAACACCGGCCCCTTGCTGGTGTTGAAGCCTTGCTCGCGCAGCGCCGCGGCCACCTCCGCAGGAAAGCGCACCCGGGCCTGGGCGGTCGCCGTGCGCCGCGTGACCGCCTTGGCGCCGACGTCCACCATGGTCGGCTGGCGCTGTTCGTCTATGTGAGAAAAGGGGGACGTGACGCTCGACATTCGACCACTCGCTGCGGCTCAGCCGCCGATGTAATACATCTCGATCTTGCGCAGCGGATGCTCGCCGCTGCGCAGCGAGGCGCGCAGCTCGCTGTAGCGATCGCCGCGCCCCAGCCAGGTGCTGCGGATCAGCTCGCGCAGCTCGTCATCGCTCGCCCCGGCACGCAGCGGTCCGCGCAGGTCCACGCCGTCGGTGGCGAACAGGCAGGTGTAGAACTTGCCCTCCGAGGACAGCCGCGCGCGCGAGCAGTCGCCGCAGAACGGATTCGACACCGAGGAGATGAACCCGATCTCGCCCGCACCGTCGTCGAAGGCATAGCGCCGCGCGACTTCGCCGCGGTAATTCTCTTCCACCGGATGCAGCGGCCAGCGCTGGGCGATGCGCTCGAGCAATTCGCGCGAGGGCACCACGCGCTGCGGGCTCCAGTCGTTGCGATTGCCGACATCCATGTACTCGATGAAGCGCACGATGATGCCGGTGCCGCGGAAGTGCTCGACCATGTCGAGCACGGTGTGGTCGTTGACGCCGCGCTCGATCACGGCGTTGGTCTTGATCGGCGTCAGGCCGGCATCCTGCGCCGCCTTGATGCCTTGCAGCACGCGCTCGAGCTCCTCGAAGCCGCCGTTCATGCGCTTGAAGATCTCCGGGTCGAGCGTGTCGAGGCTGACCGTGATGCGATGCAAGCCGTTGGCCTTGAGCTCGGCCGCGTGCTGTGCGAGCAGCACACCGTTGGTGGTGAGCGCCACGTCCTCGACGCCGTCGAGCGTGGTCAGCTCCCCCACCAGCTCCGAAAGATTGGGCCGCAGCAGCGGCTCGCCTCCCGTGAGACGCACCTTGCGCACCCCCAGCTCCACGAACAGGCGCGTGAGCCGGGTGATTTCCTCGAACGACAGGCGCTCGCTGGACTTCAGGAAGCGGTAGTGCTCGTGAAAGGTCTCCCGCGGCATGCAATAGGGGCAGCGGAAGTTGCAGCGATCCATGACCGAGATGCGCAGGTCGTGCATCGGCCGGCCCAGGGTGTCGCGCGGGGACGCTCGCAGGGCCTGGGGCCCTGAGCGGTCCGGCGCATGCGCGTCGCGCGGCCGCCCGTCGTGCGCTCGGGCCCGGGCGGGATCGAGCGGCAGATCGACGATGTTGGCTCGCTCACTCATGGCTGACTCGAGATGGGCATGGGCTCGCTGCTGGTCACTCTCACGCGGCCGGCGGCTCACCACCGGTAAAACGGCACGACCGTCCCTTTTGGGACGACCTGCGGGCCGGGCGGCAGTTCCACGAAGCCGTCGGTGCCGGCGAGCGAGGTGAAATCGCCGGATCCCTGCGTCGGTCGGGGCTCGCCGCTCGCCCGACCGGCCTCGTCCGGCCGCAGCCGCACGGGCAAAAAGAGCGTGACCGCCGGCTTCACTGCAAAGTCCTCGGCGAGCGTGATCGCTTCCACGGGCGCCGGCGTCGCCCCCATGGCGGCCTCCAGGCCGGGCAGCACATAGCGCACCAGGCACATCAGCGTGGAGACCGGGTTACCGGGCAAAGCGTACACGGTCTTGCCCCCGGCGCCTACGCCGTACCACATGGGCTTGCCCGGCCGCTGCGCAATCTTGTGGAACACCACGGCGATGCCGAGCTCGGCCAGCACCTGGGGGACGTAGTCGAACTGCCCCATGGAGACCCCGCCGCTCAGGATGAGCACGTCGTGGGCGTCGAGCTGCGCGCGCAGCTGCGTGCGCAGCACCGCCAAGTCGTCCGGCAGGTGCTGATGCGTCAGATCGGCGTGGCCGCGCGCCCGCAGGCTGGCCAGCACCGCATAGGCATTGGAGCGGTAGATCTGCCAGGCCTCGACCGGCTCGCCCGGCTCCACCAGCTCGTCGCCGGTCGTAATGACCGCGATCCTCGGGCTGCGCGTGACCTGCACCTGCGCAATGCCCGCCGACGCGATTATAGCAATTTCAGGGGCTTGCAGGCGGGTGCCGGGCTCGAGCAGCGGTTGCCCGGCCCGGCAGTCGAGCCCGCGGGTATGGACGTTCAGGTCGGGGCTGGGAATGACGTCGTCCGCCAGACGGGCGAGGTCACCCTCGCGCACGATGCGCTCCACGGGCACCACGCAATCGCAGCCCCGCGGCAGCATGGCGCCGGTCATGACCTCGAAGCAGGCCTCCTCGGAGGGAAGCTCGAGCGGTGGCGCGCCCGCGGCCTGGGTGCCGGCCACCCGGAAGGTGCGCTGCCCCCGGCTGGCGGCCGCACTGGCGAAGGCGATGCCGTCCATGGTGACACGGTCGTAAGGCGGCTGATCGCGCTGCGACACCACGGCTTCGCGAAGCACGGCGTTGGCGAGCGTGGCGAGCGGTCGGTGCTCGGTGGGCAGCAGGGTGGCGTGGGAACGGATGGCCTGTTCGGCCTGGGCCGGTGTAATCATGCGGGTCGGGAAATCTCGTGACGAAGACCCGCAGTATGAACGTAAAGCCGGGCGGCGGAAAACCGCACGCCCGGCACCCAGCCCCCGGCCAGGGGCTGGGCAACAGTCGCTGCTGGCGTGTGCGGGCGTCTCAGCCGCGAGCCTTGAAGACGCGCACCTGCTCGTTGAACTGCTTGGCCTTGGTTTGCAGCTCGTCCACGGCCGCGTTCACCTTGCGCATCTGCATGGACTTGGCCTGCATCGAGGTGCCGCTTTCCTTCTCCACGCACTCGCGGAACGCCACCACCGCGGCGTCATAGGCCTTGAAGGCCTGCATCGCGGCGATCATCTCCTGCTCGGTCGCCGTGGCGCCGTCGGGGATGGTGTCCGGGGCTTTCGGATAAACGCACTCGGCCTGCGCAGACAGGGCACAGGTGGCGAGGACCAGCGCAGCGGTCGTCTTCAGATACTTGAGGCTCATCGACAATCTCCAGGGGGTACTCAACATAAGCTTGCGCGCGGTATCCGCCGCAGACTGTGGTGAATAACGGCTGTCCCGGAGCGGACTTGAAGCCTCTGAGCAATCGTTTTGGTGAACTGCGACCGCAGTCGCATCGCGCTCGGGCGGAGTCGCAAAGCGGCTTGCGGGAATCGCGCAAACAGGAGGTCGGGGTGGCCCTGAGCGACCCCGATGACCCCTCGTCAGCGGCAACGAGGGCGCGATGTGTCCGGCGCGGGCCCCTTCCACTCGGGGCAGGCGCCAGAGCTGGCTGCGAGTCTCGTGTATCGGCCGGTCCGTGCCGGACTTGAGCCCCAAATGACGCGCCCGGCGAGCTGCATGAGCAGGCCGGGCACGGCGGAACGAATCAGCTCTTGGTGCGGGCCTTGTACACGCGCACCTGCTCGTTGAAGCGCTCGGCGTGCGCCTCGAGCTCCTCGACGGCCGCGTCATGACGCTTGGCGTGGATGGCCTTGATCTGTGCGATCTGACTTTGCGGCGCATCCTGGCCCACGGCCTCGATGCGGGCCTTCATCTCCATCTCCAGGCAGCTCAGGTACGCCGTCACGTTGGCGTTGTACTCCTTGACGGCGTTCATGCCCGCGATCATCTCCTGCTCGGTCGCGGTGCTGCCGTCGGGAATCGAGGCGGGGGCCTTGGGGTACACGCACTCCGCGGCCCCCCGGCCGGCCCCGAGGGCGCCCGCCAGCCGGGTCCCCC
>QGUO01000645.1 GCA_003242495.1 Pseudomonadota bacterium
ACCATCCATAGCCATACCCGGTTTGGTGAACTCACCAACGCTCAGAACCTCACTCCGCAGATCGTCCGCGGCAAGGATGTCTGGCACAAGTACAACTGCATCAATTGCCACACGCTCTTCGGCGAAGGCGCGTATTACGCGCCGGATCTCACCAAGATCGCCCAGCACCGCGCCGCCGCCTATCTCAAGGCGTACATGCAGAACCCGGCGAACTTCTACGATGAGCGACGCCATCGGCGCCTGATGCCGACACAGAACCTCAGCGATCAGGAAATCGACGATCTGATCGCTTTTCTCGACTGGGTGGCGAATGTCGACAACCAGGGCTGGCCGCCGCGCCCCATCCTGGTCTCCGGCGCCGGCGCGCTCGACGTCGCCGCGCTGGGCACCGAGCGCGGCGCACAGATCGCCGGCGAAGTCACGCCGGTCCGTCCGCAGAGCGATCCGCGGGCGCTCGGCGATCACCTGTTCCGCACGACCACGCCGGTGTGCACGGCGTGTCATTCCCTGCAACCCGGCGTGCAGCTGGCAGGACCATCTCTCGCGGGCATGGCCACACGGGCGGCACGCACCCTCGAGAGTCCCGACTACACCGGTTCAGCGACCGACGTGGAAGGCTACATCCGTGAATCCATCGTCGCACCGAGCGCCCACCTGGTGCCCGGCGCGATGTTCTCGGCACAAGGCACCTCGTTCATGCCCTCGACCTATGCCGAGACCTTGAGTGGCGAAGAGATCGATCATCTCGTCGCGTTCCTGGCTTCGCTGAAGTAGCGCGCCGCCGGCTCGCGGCATACCGTTTCAAAGCCCAGGGGAGTTTGGCGATGCGGTACAAGTCCCAGGCGGTCGCCTACTGGTATTTCGCGGTGGCCATGGTGTTGTTCGGGCTGCAGATCGTCTTCGGTCTGCTGTCGGCGGTGAAGTACCTCGGCCCCGATCCGCTGCTCTACATCCTGCCCTTCGACGTCACCAAGATGATCCACACGAACCTGCTGATCGTGTGGGTACTGACCGGGTTCATGGGCGCCACCTACTGGCTGGTTCCGGAGGAGTCGCGTACCGAGCTGCACAGCGTCAAGCTCGCCTACTGGCAGCTCGCGCTGTGGACGCTCATGGGCGCGAGCGCGGTGATGGGCTATCTCTTCCGCTACGGCACCGGCAACAAGCTGCTCGAGCAGCCGCTGCCGCACAAGCTCGTCATCGTGATCGTCATGCTCATGTTCCTCTACAACATCGGCATGACCATCAAGAAGGCCAAGCGCCTGACCGTCACCGAAGGCGTGCTGCTCCTGGGACTTGCGCTCTCGGCGGTGCTCTACCTGCCGGCCTTGCTCCACTACGAGAACTACACGGTCTCCATCTTCTATCGCCGGTGGACCATCCATTTGTGGGTGGAAGGCGGGTGGATGATGATCATGGGCGGCTTTCTGGCCTACCTGTTGATCCGCCTGTCCGGCGTCGATCGCGAGGTCATGGAGAAATGGCTCTACGTGATCGTCGGCCTGGTCTTCCTGGCAGGCATTCTCGGCACCGCGCATCATTATTACTGGGTGGGTGTCCCGCAGTACTGGCTGCCCATCGGTGGTTTCTTCAGCGCCCTCGAGCCGCTGGCGCTCGCAGCCATGGCCATTTATGCCTATGCGGCCCTGCGCCGCAGCGGCCTGGCGCACCCCAACGCGCTGGCGTTGCAC
>QGUO01000231.1 GCA_003242495.1 Pseudomonadota bacterium
CATTCGGGACGAGGATATCGAGTTCGAGTTCAACGAGCGGCGCGAGACATGGCTGTTCCACGACTTCGATCGAATTTTCGATATTCTCGCAACAGCAACTGATTCCGCTCGCCGAAAGTACGATGTGTTCGGCCACTCGGCCGGCGGCCAGATCCTGCACCGACTGGCGTTGTTTCAACCGAACACGCGTGCGGATCGTATCATTGCCGCGAACTCGGGGTTCTATACGCTCCCACGACTCGATGTGCCGCTGCCGTTCGGCTTGAAGGATACGGGCATCACCAAGGCTTCGCTTGCGGCATCGCTCGCGTTGAACCTGACCCTGCTGTTGGGCGGCGAGGACGACGACCCGGACAAGGGCGGGCGGCACTTGCACACTCCCTTGGCCGACCAGCAAGGGCTCGGCCGATTGTCCCGGGGCCGATACTTCTTCGAGACCGGCATGCGCCAGGCGCGGGAGCTCGCGGTCTCCTGCAACTGGAAACTCGAAGTCGTCCCCGGCGTGGGACACGATGGCGAGGCCATGGGACGCGCGGCCGCGCGCTATCTCTACTCGTAGCCCTCGAGCAAGTCCCAGAGCTTCAACGCCGTTTCGGCGACTTGGGCGTGGGGGTCGGCGTTAGCGGCTGAAAGTATTTAGCGCCACTATTCCCTGATCGGCATCCGACATGAGATCAGCGGCGCAAGCTCATCGTACAAGCGCCGTCGACACCGCAGCATCAGCTCGCTGCGACTGCGGACGCTAAGGCGGCGACAGAGTTGCTGCACCGACTTCGGATGCAGACCCGTCGATTCGTTCGCACCACTACCAACGCATCGAGTGGCGCCGCTGTCGCCCTTGCGCCGGTACCGGCGGACGCCGCACCGGTTCCTCTGCGACACGAGTCCGCGCAAGCGGGATACCGGCCATGATCTCCCCAGACCGGGCCTGGCACGATGAGCACGGGAGCATGTAGCTTGCATACGGGCTTTTCTCGCTGTGCGGGAAGCCGTATCGATTCGGGCGCGTGCTGTCCCACCACATTGCCAACTGACCCACCACACTGCCCGCCACACCGACGGTCCGCAGATACGTGAACAGTTTGGGCTCCGCGCAATAGCGGCTGAGGTCGGCGACCTCCCAGGCTCTTTTCAGCACCGACTGGACCTTATGGTTGGTCGAGATGGGGCGGTTCGGATCGTCACGAAACGGGTCGATGAGCGCACCGATGTTCTCGGCAAGGGCGGTCCGGTCCGGGTAGGGGTGCCTATCCAACCAAGCGTATAGCCTGTCGAGGGCGTTCCTGGCGTCGGCCAGCGCTTGCCGATCGAAGGCTTTGATACGCATGGCGACCGCGATTGCCAGGAGCTTCTTGACCGGCACCATCTCGGTCTTGTAGCCCGCGGGCAGAACGGAGCCGTCGGGCTTGACCCCAAATGGGCTGGACGGCATCTGTTTGATCTCGTTGATCGTCGTCTTCAGGTCGGCGTACGTCAACGGACGTCCAGGAATCGCGAAGTCCTCAAATGCTTCCTTGATGAATGCCGCGGTCGTCTGGTGAGCCGGAACGTAGAAGGTGGCCTCCGTCGTCAACGCCATGCACGACACTGTGTGAAGCGTGCTGTTCGGATTAATGAGCTTCTCGCGGACCGCGGCCTGCCACTCCACGACCGCGTCCGCCGGAATCTGCCCCGCCCCCGACGCCGCCGCGAGGAACGTGGTCAACCCGCTGGCCTGCACCTCGACGACGCCCACAGCACCGAGATCCACGTTCCGACCGGTCAGTGCGACACACAGCAGTTCGGCCGCGAGAATCGTGGCTTCTGTCGGAAGCGGGAATACACCGAACTGTTGCTGCACGCGCCGGAAGGCCTTGAGCGTAAGCGGAATACTGTGCGTTCCAGCGATGGCTGGAAGTACTGTAAGCATCGATGCGACTCCTTCTGCAATCACACAACACGGGTGCGCCGTTTTCGGCCGCCCGCGCACTCGACTCGCCGGCTGTTGACACCATGGTAGCATCCGCTGCAAGCGTGCTTTCGTCGATCGCATCGAGATCTTCCACGAATGCGCACCTTAGCCAGTCTTTTTGAGTCCGCCGCAATCGGGCCGAATCGACGGGCAAGCAATCGGCTCCCGATCGCCAGGCGTGCGGATGGTCGTACAAGGGGAGCATTATGTCAGCAAGGAGCCGTTGGGAGCGGTTGAAGCTGATAACGGCACATCGAGCCGTCCCTCCTGGCGAGGCGGGTGTTCTCGACTTCAAAGCACCTGAATCTCCCCTTTCCGCCGCAAATGCCTGCGTACCCCGTCTCGAGCCCGGACCCGTTCACGCCGTTCGGCGGCCGGGGTATACGCTTGGCCACCAATCTGTTGCTGGTGCAACTCGGGTAAACCGCGTTTGGAGCGCCGTCCGGATACCGACCAAATGCGCGGAGCGGGCGGGATTGCGACAGTTGCTCGGGGGACTGAGCGAGATCTGACGCCGACGGCACCACGCGTCAGTACGTGAACGGTCGGCCGCGGACCCGGATGCCGGCGCTGTTTCACGACCTTGAGCGATGGACCGGGGAGTCACAAGCGTGGAGAGAGGAGTCAGAGCACTAAGTTCCCGGGTGCGGTCGGGACGAACGAGCACGAATCGCGGACGACTCTAGCCTCCCGACGGTCAGACGACTCGAGTCCTGTCGGGAGGCAGCGGCTTGCCGAAGGGCGCGACACGGACGGCCGGCGGCGTCCCCCGCCGGCCGTCCTGGGATCCTTCCACTGTGTGGGAGCGGCGATCACCGGGTGATTCGCTCCAGCACGACCGGAACCGGCCGACAAACGGTGTTGCAGACCGGCGAGTGATCGCGCGCGAAGGCGAGCAGCTCGTCCAATGCCTCGTCACTGCAGTCCGCCTCGATGTCCATGCGGATGCGAATCCCTTCGTAGCCGGGCGGCACGGAATCGTTGAGCGCCAGCAAGCCCTGCAGGTCGATGTCGCCGACGAGCTCGGTGGTGAGCCGGTTGATCTGGATGCCGCGGGCGGTGGCGTGCACGACCGTCGTCGTGGTGATACAGCCGGCCAGCGCGTGCAGCAGGTACTCGACCGGGTTCGCGCCCTCGTTGTGCCCGAGCAGCACGGGCGGTTCGCCGTTCGTGAACTCCCACCCTTCCGTGCGCGACTGATCCTCTTGTCCCGCGCCGTAAAAGTCCTTGATCCTGGAGCGATTTTCACCGCCCGAGATCCAGTTGTTGCGCGCGCGAAACGTGAAGCGTGCGAGCATGGGCTGCTCCTTCAACAGATTGACCGTGTCGGTCATCTGCGTGCGATCTAGTCCGTTCAGGTGGCTGGATGTGGGCTGTGTGGTTGACGGGTTCATGGCTCGTGACCTCCTCGATGGAGCGATCGAACGAGCATCACGATACGAGCGGGAACCCGCGGCGGTAAGATGCACTCTTGCCTGAATCAGGCTATTCGTGCCACTCACGGGTGGAGACGAGCCATGGCTGAGGTCGCGATCGTCGCGGTGCCGGAAACGGCGGGCTCGGCGCTTTATGGGATGGTCGACGTGCTGTCCGCGGTCGGCAACGTATGGGAGACGCTGCTGCGGGCCGAAACGGCGCGCAACGTGTTCCGGGTGCGCATCGTTTCGCCCATCGGCGCCCCTTTCCATTGCGGCAACGCCATCCCCGTGCAACCGGCCGCGGCCATTGCAGACGATCCCCGCGCCGACATCGTGATACTGCCGGAGCTATGGCTCGGTCCCGACGACGATCTGCGTGGACGCTATGACGAGTTGATGGAATGGATTCGGCGCCGGCACGAAACCGGCGCCTGGCTCTACTCGGCCTGCTCGGGCGCTGTCATGCTGGCGGCCACGGGCCTGCTCGACGGCTGCGATGCAACCTCGCACTGGGGTTACGAGGATCTGTTTCGCAGACGCTATCCGAAGGTGCGATTCCGCCCGCAGCCCAGCCTAGCCTTCGCCGATCCGGACGGTCGCATCGTGACGGCCGGTGGTACGACTTCGTGGCACGACTTGGCGCTACACATCATTGCTCGGCACGCGAGCCCAGGGGAGGCGTTGCGAATCGCCAAGGTATATTTGCTGAAGCTCCATTCGGAGGGGCAGCTGCCGCATCGCGTGCTCGTCAGGGGCAGTGTGCACGACGATGCGGCGGTACGTGCCACGGAACGGTACCTCGAGCAGCATTTTCGCGAGCACAACGTGGTTACCGAGGCCGTTCGACAATCGGGCCTCGCCGAGCGCACCCTGAAACGTCGCTTCAAGGTTGCGACCGGCAGCACAATCATCGACTACGTGCAGAACCTGCGGATCGAGGAAGCCAAGCGCCTGCTGGAAGAGGGTCTGCGGCCAGTGGATCAGATCAGCTTCGAGATTGGCTATGACGACACGTCGTTCTTTCGCAGGCTATTCAAGCGGGTCGTGGGGCTGACGCCGAGTGCCTATCGGCGCATGTTCGCGCCGCTGGCGCGCCCGCTGGCTGCCGCGTGAACGCTTGAAAGGTTAGTTGCCACGAAGGCGAGCCACTGATCGCGACCACTGCGCTGTATACAGTTGCTGAAGAGAAGCACGTGCCCAAGAGCAACTCGAGAGGCCGGGGTTAAAGTAAGCGGAACCATTCATCGTTGATTGACACACTTTCAATCAACTGAACGTTTACACCAAGGCGAAGCTCCTTCAACTTGTCCAGCAGCCGCTCGCGATCTACCAAATCGATAGGCGGGGCTCCGTCACGGGTAGCTTCACGGTGAGCATCGCGGCTGAATACGCCCGTTGTAAGGATTAGTCCGCGATCAACGCGACCAACCATGGCGCCCCGAAAATCTCGTACGACAGAGGCGCCTACCGTTCCCTGATATCTCTTGCATTGGAACAGAATCGGAAACGTGAGAAGCCCACCTAGTTCTACGATCCCAGTGCCGTCGATGCCTCCATCGCCGGATCTGCCCGATACCTCGACTTTCACAAATCCCGATTCACGTAGGATTCTCTGACATAGCCGCTCGAATTGATCAGGCCTCAAGGCCAATAGCACTTGAAGAAGTGAGTCTCGCCACTGATGCTCGACGTCCGGCTCGTTGACTGACTCTTCAGAATCCAGGGAAGGACTTTCTTGCCTTACATGCTGGGAGCGCACGAAGCGCTTTACTTCTTCTGGGTCCACCGAGTGGACTTTAGTGCCTTTCTCCGTAAGAGACCAAACTCCGCGGTCTGAGTTGTTGAGTAACCCGTAAGCCTTGAGATATGAACGGGCCCAACCCAGTCGATAGGAAAACCGCGGCTGTCCGCGACGCGTCTGCTCTTCTAGCTCTTCATCCGATAATTGAAGTATGCGGGCCACCGCGTCCGCGAGCTCAGAATTCGAGCCTGAACCTCCAAGGTCGCGCAGCGCTTCGAGCAGGGGATTGAATAAGGCGTCAAACTTCGGTATCGACATCAGTCGTCCTTCTGCACCCCTACGCGCCAACTCCGATCCCGCCGCAGGGCGGTTTAGCGTGAAGCGTACCAGTTCGACCGCTGCCGACCTTAGAGCAGTTTGGCGCCGCGTTCCAGCGAGCGGCGCCAGCTCGCCAGGCGCGATTGGCCGGCGAGGAACCGATCGAGAGAAGTCGATTGGCAATGGCGAGCATAGCCCTCGGCGCTATGATCATTTGGAGCGCCAATTGACTTACAGTTTTGTTTCTTAGGAAAGAGGCACTCGCCCCGTCACTAGACAGTGACAAAAAAGTCATGTCGAATTACGCAGCCCTCTGGAGCCCAAGACACAAAAAAGTCATTCCCTCGCCTAAAAAGGCGAAGCGAACAATATAGTTGTTCCTGTCATTTCTGAGCGCTAACTAACGACGCCGGTTTCCGAAGCGCCTCTGACAAGCGCGCACTGTCCCTTCAGCTTTAGAGGGCCGACGTTTCTGAACTCGGTCCAGTTGCTCACCCCTCCACGCCAGCGTGCTCTTCATCACGGCAGCGGATTACGAG
>QGUO01000232.1 GCA_003242495.1 Pseudomonadota bacterium
CAGCCACGATGGCAACAGCGCCATGGGCCGGACGCCGAGCTCGAGCGAGCCGACCACGCCAACGTCGCCGGTTGCCTCGGCCGAGAGATAGCCGCGCACCGAATACAGACCGCCAGCGATCATTTGCTCGCTCGAGACCAATGGGGAATCGGTCATCTGTGCGCCGAGCCGCAGACCGAGTTGCCAGGGTCCGGCCAAGTCCCACGCCGCATCGAGATCCGTCTTCAGGTACGAAAAGCTCGGCGAGGCCTTGTAGCGCTTGTAGTCGAACGAGCTCCAGTCGCTGCCGTAACCGAGGACGCTGCGCACACCGGTGATCAGCGAGAGCCCGAAGCCGTACCGGCTGCGTTCATCCTGCAGGTATCCGGAATACGACAGCGTGAGCGGCGCATAACGCAGCGGCACGTCATCGGTCGCATCACCGAACCTCAGCGACTCGTCGTTGTCCTTGAAATCGATGCCGACACTCAGCGCGTGCCACCAGGAACCGGCGTCCGGGATGGTGTAGGTCGCTTTGAGGCCGATCGAGTGTCCTCGGCCGAGAACCGTGCTGCCGTGGACACTCGCCACATTGCTGTCGGACACGTAGCCGGAAAGCTCGAGACTCCAGTTCGAGCCAGGCAGGGGCGCTAGGTAAGCGCCCGACCAGACCCGGGTCTGACCCGGATCCTGAGGGGTCCCGAAGTACGTCAGCGATGCGCGATGATCGAGTTGCCAGAGGTTGTCGTGTCCCAGCGAGGCGGTCGCGCGCAGCGCCTCGGTCTGCGGGCTGCGGTCGTTGTTCAGGCCGATGCCGACGTGCCACGGTCGCTGGTCATCGACCTTGAGATCCACATCCATGGTGCCTGGCAGGGTTCCCTGCTTGACCAGCGGCAACACCTGTCGGGTGCCACGGCGGTTGAGGGCGGTCAACTCCACCTGCGCCTCGACGAAGTTGGGCACCGCGCCCTCCGCCAAAGCGGGAACCTGCTCGCGCAGGGAAACGGGCGAGGTATAGCGCGCGTCGACCACGCGCAGCCGCCCGACCTTGATTTCGGTGACCTGCAGGAGCACCACACCGTCGTCGATCTGCTGCTCGGGGATATCGACATACACCGACTGGTATCCCTTCGCCCGATAGGCGGCGAGCAAGGCATCCCGCGCGGCCTCTATGTCCTGCATCGTGCGATCGGGGCCGAGGTAGGGCATGACCGCGCGCTCGATGGAGGGTGCATCCAGCACGGTGTTGCCGCGCACGAGGTATTCATCGATGTCGATACGGCGCGATACCGAGGAGGACGGCCTGTCCGGCGCTTCGGCGCGACCACTCTGTTGAGCGTGGAGCGCCGCTCCCGGCATCGCCAGCGCCAGCACGGTCAGGCACGTGGTTGCCCAACCATTGCGACGCTTTCTTGTCTTTCGGTCGTGCATGCGCTCGAACTCAACTACCGACGAAGGCCACTGCGATGCAGAAGTCCGTCCCAAGTGCTCGTAGGGAGAAGTACGGCGAGGCGCCGCGGGCGGCAGGGCGGACCACGCTTTGGCGCTGACGCACGCGCCTTCTATGTATGCCTAGACGGGTCGAGCGGGGTGCGTTTACCGGTCTTTCATAAAAAATTCATATTCGGCCGTCGCGTGCCCGGCTTTTCGCCCAGGAGGATCGAAGGCCGAGGGCGCTGCGACGGAGGCATGAGGCGCTACCCGGATGTTTGACACGCGCACCGCCTCAAGCCTCACACTGATGTGAGCGTCGAGCGAAAAGTGGTATCGTCCGGCCATGTCCAGGGCCAACCCGCAGCCGCTCAGGCACGCCGGCGAGCTTGCCCGCAGGACGGGCGCCTGCGCTCGATCCGGCACTACGACGACAACGTACTGCTGTCATCCGTTCGCGCCGCAAACGGCTATCGCTGGTTCCCTCCGTCAGGCGTCACACAGGTCCGGCAGATCCGGAGACTGATCGCGGCAGGCTTCAAGCGTGGGCGAGATCCGCGGGTTTCCGGATTGCATGCGCCTGATCGCAGGCGCCGCGGCATGCCCCGAAACCGCCGAAGTGCATCGCCGACGGCTCGCCTCCATTGAACGGCAGATCACGGAGCTCGAAGCGCGACGGACGCGCCTGCGCCGCATGCTGGCGGAAGGAACCTAGCCTTCGTCGAACCGACGGTGATGCGGGGCAGCCGCAGCGCCGTCATCCCCGGGGCGAGGCTGGCAAGCAGCTCGTATCACCCGCTCATAGCGGCGGGGCGGTGCGTGCTCGGCAAGGCCCTCGACCGCGAATCGCAAATCAATGTCAGACGACCGACCTTAGAGATCTTTATGTCACAGCCGCTATCGGATCACGCCCTCAACCAGCTCTTTCGCGAAGCCCGCTCGCTGCACACCTTCGATGACCGTCCCGTCAGCGATGAGACGCTGCACCAGCTGTACGACTTGCTGCGACTCGGTCCCACCGCCTTCAACGGCCAGCCGGGGCGGTATGTGTTCGTGCGTTCGGCCGAGGCCAAGGAACGGCTGGCGCCGGCGTTGTCGGCCAGCAATCGCGCCAAGACCCTGGCGGCGCCCGTCACCGCGATCGTGGCCTGCCACATGCGGTTCTACGAGCATCTGCCCGTGCTGTTCCCGGCCTACGACGCGCGGTCGGTGTTCGAGCAGTCACCGGAGCACGCCAAGCAGACCGCCGAGCGCAACAGCATGCTGCAGGCCGGCTACCTGATTCTCGCGGCGCGTGCACTCGGACTGGACGCGGGACCGATGGCGGGCTTCGATGCCGCACACGTGGATCGCCTGTTCTTCCCCGATGGAGAGCACCACACGCTGCTGCTGGTGAACCTGGGCTATGGCAACCGCACAGGTCTCAAGCCACGCGGGCCGCGCCTGTCCTTCGAGCAGGCCGTGAAGCTGGTCTGAGCCACCACCGCAGTCTCAGAATGGCTCTGTCCAGGGCCGCAGCTCCACCTCCCAGGTCCATGCGCTGCGGTGCTGACGATGGATGTGGAAGTACGTGTCGGCAATCGCGTCAGGATCCAGCCATCGGTCGGGAGGTCCCTCTTCGCCGGGCGTTGCCCGGCTCGTGGCGATGCCGCCATCGATGACGAAATGCGCGACGTGAATGTTCTTCGGAGCAAGTTCGCGCGCCAGGCCCTGCGCAAGCGCCCGCACCGCGAACTTGGGCATGGAGAACGGCGTCGAGTGTGGCAGCGCTTTCACGCTGGCCGTGGCGCCGGTGAAGAAAATGGAGCCGCGGCCCGATCGCAGCATGCTCTTGGCCGCGCACTGGGCAACCAGGAAGGCCGACAGCGCGGTGATCTCATAGGAGCGTCGGACTTGTCCGGGATCCAGCTCGTCGATGGGTCCGCGATAGCGATCGGAGACGTTGGCCACCACGAGGTCGGGCGCGCCGAGGTCCGCTTCTACGCTTTGAAACAACTGGGTCACGAAGGCCGCCTGTGTCGCATCACAGCTGTACGTGCGCGCGTTCGTCTCCTTGGCGAGATCCTGCAGCTTGTCGATATTGCGGGCCGCCAGAGCGAGCTGCATGCCTTCCCGGGCGAACCGGCGAGCCAGCGAGGCGCTCAGACCTTTACCTGCACCGACGATCAAAGCGGTTTCCACCATGCCCGTGCCCCCTCGGTTCATGACGACGTGTGACCTCGCCACCCACCACTGCCGGACCGGATCAGTCGAGAACCCGGTCCTTCAGCAGAGAGCGTGGCAGCGACATGAACTCGTGCCTGCCGGGACAAGTTCATAGGGAACTCAGTGACAAACGATTGCCGCAGGGCCGGGCGTCAGCGGTGGCGTGCGGCTGCAGCACGCCCGAGGGAGTCGCGCATGCGAAGCTGTGCGAACCGGGCCACGCCACCACCGGAAACCCACTACTTGCATCCTCTTCATTGCAGGCAGATGCTGCACGACGAGGCCGTCCGATCGCCGCAGAGGTGTGCAATGTCCGCTTCGATCATTGATCAGTGTCTCGAACGCAATGCACGATATGCTGCGGGCGAGTCGGTGCATGATTCAGCCTACCCCGGTGCACGGCCCATCAGACCCGCCAAACGCCTGGCCGTGGTGGCCTGCATGGATGCGCGGCTCGATGTGGAGGACCTGCTGGGGCTGCAGACGGGCGACGCCCACATCATCCGCAACGCCGGCGGTGTGGTGAACGATGACACCATTCGCAGCCTGATCATTTCGCACCACCTGCTCGACACCAACGAGATCATCCTGATCCATCACACGCGCTGCGGCATGCTGGCCTTCACCGACGATCTGCTGAAGGCGGGTCTCGAGGGCGATCGCGAAGCCGAGAAGCTGCTGCGCCAGGCCACGGATCGAAATTTCACGACATGCGGCAAGAGCGCCGCGGCGCCCGCGGCATTTCATGCGTTCCGCGGTGCACCCGAGCCGCTCGACAGTCCGCGCAGCGAGCAAAGCACCGAGCGCCTGGCGTTGGACGTGCGGCGCGGCATGTCGGCCATCCTGAACCATCCCTGGATGCCGATGACCGGACCGGATGCCATCCATGTTCGCGGCTTCATTTACGACGTCGATACCGGGAAGCTCGAGGAAGTGAGTCCCGACGGACCCATCGCGGCATCCGGCTGAGCAGGCCGGGGGTTCCGAGCAGTCGAACGTCTCCTCGGCGAGAAGCGCGGCGATCTCCGCGCGGGCGTTGGCCATGTCGCCGGCAACCTCGCGACACAGCCGTGTGAGTGGGCGTGCGCGCCTGCCGGGAGCTGTGCAGCCCGGCGAGCATCACTCGTCTGCGCCTGGGCCGCGCCTTCTCAGACTTGCGCGGGAAAGCGCTTTGCCAGCCGCCTCTGCCAATCCGCTTCGATGCCATCGGGCCAGGCCGAGGGCTGCAGCGCCATAGCCGATCGATCGCTAGCCGCGCGGTCGAAGAAAGTCGCGAATGGCGAGCGCACAGATCTCGTGCTGGTCCTGGAACGCCAGGTGCCCGGCGGACGGGACGTTGAGCAGCTGCGCCTGCGGCAACTGCCGGCGAAGCGCGACCGCCTCGTCCAGCGAGAACAAGTGATCGTCGTCACCGCGCACGATGAGCGTGGGTTGCCGGATGTCTTGGATGGCCTCGGGATTCGGGTACCCGGTGGCGCTCCGGTCGAGCCACAGTTGCTTGGATGCTTCGATGAAGCGCGCGAAATCGGCCTCGGGATTCAGCCGTTCGTACTCCACGCGGACGTGCGGGAACCTGGCATCGCAGGCCGCGGGCGTGATGCGCTCGAGGATTTGCGCAGCCTGATCGCTGAGGCTGCAAGGCGCACCGATCGCGACCAGCCGATCGATACGGTCAGGCGCCTGCAACGCCAGGCGATAGCCCACGATGCCGCCATCGCTGAAGCCGATGAGGCTGGCGCACTCGATCCTTAGGTGATCGAGCAGACATAATGCGTCCTCGGCGATCTGCTGATAAGTCAGCGCCCGCGAGCCCAGCGTGGACTTGCCGTGCCCGCGGGTGTCCAGGCCGATCAGGCGATGCGTTGCAGCGAGACTCGTTGCGAGGACACTGAAATCGCCGAGATGCCCCATGCCGCCATGCAGGAACAACAATGCGGGCCGCGATGCATCGCCCGCCTGCTCGTACCAGATGCGGGCATCGTCGATTCCGAGCCAGTCGCCTTGAACATGAGAGAACACGGACATGTCGCGCTCCTGAATGGGCCCGTGTCGATTATCACTCACTCGCAGGCGAAAAGACCGTGTATCGGAGGCGACCCGCTACGCGCTCTCACGCTCCCCTCGCAGGCTCACCCATGCCGTCCCCAGCGCGAGGAGGATGAGGGCGGCGCCCACCGCGGCGTTGTCCTCGACCGAGAACCGATCGATGACCACGCTGCCGATCGATGTTCCGAACGCAATGCCCAGGTGCAGGAAGGTCGTATTCAGACTCTGCTGGATATCGGCGGTCTCGGGCGACAACTGCACGAGGTGGCTCTGGATGGGCGGCGTGATCGCCCAGCTCAGCAC
>QGUO01000233.1 GCA_003242495.1 Pseudomonadota bacterium
GGTATCGGCGATGCCCGCGAGCTCCTCGATGTACGGTCGAAGCTGCTTCGCGCCGAGCGCGCAGTTCAGGCCGATCGCGATCGGGCGCGCATGGCGCACCGAGTTCCAGAACGCCTCGGTCGTCTGGCCGGACAACGTGCGCCCCGAAGCATCGGTGATGGTGCCGGAGACGATGATGGGCAGATCGATTCCGGCGCGCGCGAGCACCCGGCGCACGGCGAAGATGGCCGCCTTGGCGTTCAACGTATCGAACACCGTCTCGATCAGAAACAAGTCCACGCCGCCCTCGAGCAGCGCCTGTGCGGCGATGCCGTAGGTCTCGGCGAGCTGGTCGAAGTCGATGTTGCGATAGGCCGGATCGTTCACGTTCGGCGAGAGCGACGCGGTGCGATTGGTCGGCCCGATGGCGCCGGCCACGAAACGCGGCTCGCCGCTGCGCAGAGCTACCTCGTCCGCCGCCTCGCGTGCGATACGCGCCGCCGTCAGGTTCAGCTCGCGCACCAGCCCTTCCATCCGGTAGTCGGCTTGCGAGGGGAAGTTCGCGGTGAAGGTATTGGTCTCGATGATGTCCGCGCCCGCATCGAGGTAGGCGCGATGGATGTCCGCGACCACGTCCGGTCGGGTCAGCACCAACAGGTCGCTGTTGCCCTTGAGATCGCATTCCCAGTGCTTGAAGCGGGCGCCCCGATAGTCGGCTTCGTCCAACCCGCGGGCCTGGATCATCGTGCCCATGCCACCGTCGATGATGACAATGCGCTGCTCGAGCAGGCGCTTGAAGGCCGTCACGCGAGCCTGACGATCGGCCGATGGGTCTCGTCCCGCCTGCGTTGCGCTCATGTCATACCTCGCTGTGTCGTTGCTTGCCGGTCACACGGCCGCTCTGCTCGTCGCGTGCGGTCTGACGCCGAGCGCGTGACAGATGGCGTACGTGAGCTCCGCCCGGTTCAGGGTGTAGAAATGAAACGCCCGTACGCCGTGACGCTCGAGGGCCTGCACCTGTTCGATGGCCACCGCCGCGGCGATCAGCCGGCGGGTCTCCGGGTCGTCATCCAGGCCCTCGAAGCGATTGATCAGCCATGACGGCACCTGCGTGCCGCAGCGCTCGGCCATGCGCAGCATCTGCGGAAAGCGCGTGATCGGCAGGATGCCGGGCACCAGCGGCGCCTCGATGCCGGCCGCCGCACAGCGGTCGCGAAACCGCAGGAACGTCTCGGGCTCGAAAAAGAATTGCGTAATGGCGCGCGTGGCGCCCGCATCCAGCTTGGCCTTGAGATGGTCGAGGTCGGCCATGGCGCTGGGTGCCTCGGGATGGGTTTCGGGATAGGCGGCTACGGAGATCTCGAAATCAGCCACGCTCTTCAGTCCGCGCACCAGGTCGACCGCGAACGCGAACCCATCGGGTCGCGGGGTGTACGCGCCGGTGCCCTGCGGGGGATCGCCCCGCAACGCCACGATGTGCCGGATGCCGCGCGACCAGTAATCGCGGGCGATCTCCAGGATCTCGGCACGCGATGCGCCCACGCAGGTCAGATGCGGCACGGCCGTCAGCGGCAGGACCTGCCCGATGCGCATCACGATCTCGCGCGTGCGCGTGCGCGTGGAGCCGTCCGCCCCGTAGGTCACCGAGACGAACCGCGGCTCGAGCGGCGCCAGGCGCTCGAGCGACTGCCACAGCGTGCGCGCCATGGCGTCGTCCTTGGGAGGGAAGAACTCGAAGGACACCGACGGACGGCAGCGCAGCCTCTCCCGCGCTGCGGCGATGCGCTCCTGCAGGTACTCGATGGACATGGAGGGTTCCTTGGGCTTGGGGTCGCAGCGCTCAGGCCGCGGCGCTCGCCGGCAGTGGGCGGCGCGCAATGGCAACCAGCAGGTGGCGGGACTCGGTGTCGAGCGGATGCAGGCGCACGCATTCGAGCCCGGCGCCGGCGAACCATTGGCGCAGCACGGCAATCGGGTTGGGGTGCAGGTCGGCCAGGCGATCGAAGTCCTCGACGACCACCACGCGGCCGCCCGGGTGCAGCGTGCGTGTGATCTCGGCGAGCGCGCGCACCGGCTCGGCGGCATCGCCGAGCACCCGATCGATGGTGGCCGTGTCGAACGCCGCGCCCTCGAACGGCAGCCGATACATGTCGCCGTGCCGGAACTCGCAGTGGCTGAGGCCGGCGCCATGCACATTGGTGCGCGCCAGGCGCAGGGCGTCGCGCGAAATGTCCACACCGACCGCCCGCGTGGCCTGAGCGCTCAGCAGCGCCAGCAGGCGTCCGCCCCCGGTGCCGACGTCGAGCAGGACGCCGATCGGCGCCTCGCCGAGGGCACGAAACAGCCCCCTTTCGATTTCCTCGGGGAACACTTCGTCCTCGCCCTCGGCCCTCCCGGCGGAGAGCTGGGCGACGGCCGCCCGGGCGCGTGCGGCAATCACGTCCTGCAGGCGCATGCGATCGCGCTCGAGCACCGGATCGGCCGGATCGGCGAGCGCGAGCAGCGCGCGCACCGCCTCGCGCCCCCCACCGCCGGCGGGCGCGCGGTAATAGACGCAATGCTGCTCCCGGAACCGGTCGAGGATGCCGGCATCACCCAGCAGCTTGAGGTGCCGGGACACCCGGGGCTGGCTCTGCCCCAGGATGTCGCACAACTCGCCCACGGTGAGCTCGGCCCGCGCCAGCAGGGCCAGCAGGCGCAGCCGGGTCGGTTCGGCGACGGCCCGGAGCAGGCCGACGGTGCGCTCGAAACTTGCGGGTAGATCGAGGGACATAAAGAAGTCCTTATGTTCCCTCGCACATTACTCCCGCCGCGGCGAGTGGGCAATAGCCCACCCGAAGAATGATGTGGCGTGAATTGCTTGGGCAGCTGCCCACCGACAGCGCATCAGATCGAACGCACAGCGGCGCGAGCTGGATCGCCGCACCGCGTGGAGGCTGAGCGGGACGGGCGAAATCCGCGCCGAACCCGCCCGTAGACTGAGCGGGACGAGGACCCAGCGGTCCCCGCCCCATAAGCGTGTGCCTGCCGGTCGTCAGTGCAGGGACGCGTTGCCGTCCATGCGCGGGCCATCGATGGCGAGTTGCTCGGCGTCGACGGCATCGAAGCGGTAGGCGCGATTGCAGAAGTCGCAATGAACCTCGACCTCGCCGCGTTCGGCAAGGATGGCGCGAATTTCGTCGGCGCCCAGCGAGCGGAGCATGCCCTCTACCCGCTCGCGCGAGCAGCGACAGCGGAAGAACACGGGCGCCGGCGCGAACAGGCGCAGATCGTCCTCGTTGAACAGCCGCCGCAAAATTTGCCGGTCGGTGAGCGTGCGCAGCTCCTCGGGCCGCAGCGTGTCGGCGAGGAGCTGGACGCGGCGCCAGGCATGGGCGCTGGCTTCCGGATCGACCGGCGCACGCTCGTTGTCCGCCGTCCGCGCGACACTTTCCTCCGGGAGCCGCTGCAGCAGCATGCCGGACACGCCGTCTGCATCGGCGTGCAGCCACAGGCGCGTGGGCAGCTGCTCGGAATCGCGGAAGTAGTCCCCCAGGCAATCGGCGAGGCTGGCACTGCTCAACGGCACGATGCCCTGGTAGCGCTGTGACAGGTCCTCGGTCTCGAGCGTGACCGTGAGATGGCCCTCGCCCGAAAGCGCCTGCAGGTCCCGGGAGTCGCCGATGTCCCGATAACGCGCCACGCCGCGGACACCCAGTCCGCTCGAGCATTGTGCCAGCATGAGGTGCATCGGCCCCTGGCCGCGCAGCTGCAGGCTCAGGGTGCCGTCGAACTTGAGCGTCGCCGCCAACAGCACCGAGGCCGCGACGGCCTCTCCCAGCGTGTCACGAACCACGGCCGGGTATTCGCGGTGCTCGAGGAGCGCTCTCCAGGAGGCGTCGAGATGCACCAAATGTCCGCGTATGGGGTAGTGCTCGAACAGGAATCGATGCAGGCAGTCGCGATCGTGCATGGGGTTCCGCTGGGTCAGGTGGCCGGCCGCAGGCCGAGCGCACCATGATGGGGGTCTTTGGCCGATTTCCCAACCTTCGGTCGTGGACCTTCATGCATTCGGTCGTGCGTTGCATCCAGATCCGTTGCAAGTGGGTGTCCAGTCCCGTGGATCCGATCCGTTGTCGCCCCAGGCCGGCGTGCAGATCCGTCACATCTCGGGTGGGTGTCCAAACCCGTCCAGATCCGTCGTCGCAGGTGGGTGTCCAAATCCCTCCACAAATCCCTCCAAATCCGTCGTCTCAGGTGGGTGTCCAGATCCGTCGCCCCAGATCCGTCGCCCATCCGTCGTTCGTCCCTTGCACCCCACGTGGGTCCGGAACCCGCGCTGCGTCCACGCCGGCGGGTGTCCGTGGACCCGTTCAGGAGCCCGCCTTTGACACCCAGCCGTGATCCCTTAATAATCAGGGCTATTCCCTTAATAGTGATGTCTCAGACATGATTACTGCTGCCCAGCTGCGCGCGGCACGGGCCCTGCTCGGGCTGGATCAACGCCAGCTTGCCGAGGCTGCCCAGCTCTCGCTGCCGACCATTCAGCGCATGGAAGCCAGCGAAGGTGTGGTGCGCGGGACCGTGGATTCCTTGATGAAGCTGGTCGGTGCGCTGGAGGCGGCAGGCGTGGAGCTCATCGCGGAGAACGCCCCCAGCACGGGCGGCGGCCGCGGTGTCCGGCTGAAAACGCCCGGCGAGCCCAAGGGGCCGCCGAGCGACGATACAACGAAGGAGGCTGGCTGATTGTCGGTACTGGCGACCGCAGCAACCTGGGCAGCGACAGGCACAGGCGCCTTGCTGGCCCTCGCCGCCCTGGCGCCGGCGTTCACCCGCAGCCGGCGCGGTAGCGTTTGGTTCTACGGGGCCAGCGCGCTGCTCAGCGGCGCGCTGGCGTTGCTGGCCGGCATGGTGCTGCTGGCGTCGCCCCACCCGGCGCCCCTTGCGCTGCCGCTCGGCCTGCCGTTCGGACGCACCGAGCTCGGCTGGGATGCCCTGAGCGCGGGATTCGCCGCCCTGATCAATCTGGTCGCGACCATCGTCGGCGTGTACGCCATGGGCTACGGAGCGCACGAGCCCGAGCCGCGGCGCGTGCTGCCGTTCTACGCCGCCTTCCTCGCAGGCATGAATCTGGTCCTGCTGTCGAACGACGCCTTCTCCTTCCTGGTGGGCTGGGAGTTCATGTCTCTCGCCTCGTGGGCGCTCGTGGTCAGCCAGGACCGCGACGCAGCCAACCGGCGCGCGGGCTTCGTCTATCTCACCATGGCCTTCGGCGGCACGCTCATGTTGCTGCTCGCCTTCGGCTTGTTGACCGGGATCGCCGGCGGCTATGAGTTCGAGCGCATCCGCGCGGCAGCGGTGTCCAACACGGCGGCCGTCGGCGCCCTCGCCCTGGCGTTCGCCGGCACCGGTTCGAAGGCCGGGCTCGTGCCGCTGCACGCCTGGCTACCGCTCGCGCATCCGGCCGCGCCCTCGCATGTCTCGGCCCTGATGAGCGGCGTAATGACCAAGGTCGCGGTGTACGGCTTCGCACGCTTCGCGTTCGATCTCGCGCCGCCGGGTGGATCGGGCGCCGGGCTCGGCGCCGTGCTCATCGTGCTCGGCGCGGCGACCGCGGTGTTCGGGGTGACCGCCGCCGCCCTGGAAACCGACATCAAGCGCTGCCTCGCCTATAGCACCATCGAGAACATCGGGCTGATCTTCGCGGCGCTCGGCCTCACGCTCGCGTTCCAGAGCGCCGGCATGCAGGCAGCGGCGGCGCTCGCCTTCACGACCGCCCTGCTCCACATCGTCAATCACGCGCTCATGAAGAGCCTGCTGTTCCTCGGCGCCGGCGCCGTGGTCACGGCGGTCGGCGCACGTGATCTCAATGCCTTCGGCGGCCTCGCCCGGCGCATGACCTGGACCATGGGCGTGATGCTCGTCGGCGCCATGGCCATCGCCGCACTGCCGCCGCTCAACGGCTTCGTCTCGGAGTGGCTGCTGCTGCAATCGGTGCTGGCC
>QGUO01000234.1 GCA_003242495.1 Pseudomonadota bacterium
CCCCCCCCGCCCGGCCTGGGCCTTGGCCCGTTGAACCCGCTCGCCGCGCTCGGGGCCGCGCGGTCCGAGCCGCAGCCATCCTTTGCACCGCCCGGATCAACGCCGCCCCCCTCGGTGCCGCCGGGGGCATCGCCGCCACCGGCGGCCGCTCCGTATCCGCCGGCTGCGTCGTTCGCACCGGCTGCGCCGCCCGCGACGCCACCGGCAGGCCCCGCACACTGGGAGCCGACGCGGCTCGATCCCCCTGCCGCCGCGCCGAATGCACCGGCCGCCCCCGATGCAGCGCCGCCGCCGGCCGCGGTACCTGCCGGCGGTGTCGACACCGCCGCGGAGCTGCTGCGGGCGCTCGGCCTGGATCCCGCGCGGGTCGATCCGGCGGTGCGCCAGCAGCTCGGCACCATCGTGCGCATCGCGGTGCAGGGACTGGTCGACGTGCTCAAGTCGCGTGCGGAAGTGAAGAACAGCTTTCGTCTGCCCATGACCAGCATCAAGCCGGTGGAGAACAACCCGCTCAAGTTCTCCATGAATGCCGACGACGCGCTCTACAACCTCTTCGTCAAGCGCAACCCCGGTTACCTCGGACCGACCGAAGCGTTCGAGGAGGGCTTCCAGGACGTGCTGTTCCACCAGGCGGCGGTGCTCGCCGGGATCCGTGCCGCCTTCAACGCCATGCTGGCCAAGTTCCATCCCACGCATCTCGAGGAGCTCTACGAACGCAAGCTGCGGCGCACCTCGATGCTCGGGATCGGCGGGCGCGGCAAGTACTGGGAGCTCTATCGCGAGCGCTTCGAGGAGATCGATCGCGATCGTGAAGCGCATTTCCAGTTGCTGTTCGGCGAGGAATTCGCGCGCGCCTACGACGCGCACCTGCAGAAGCTGACGGCGGACGCACGCCTGCGCAAGCGCTGAGGGCAGTCACATGTTCACCCGACCCCGCACCGGCTTTTCCTGGCGCTCGGCGTCCGCCACCGCGACGGGCAACGTGCGCGCGCACAACGAGGACTCGGTTCTCGACCTGCCCGAGGTCGGTCTGTGGGTGGTCGCAGACGGTATGGGCGGGCACAACGCCGGGGACGTGGCCAGTCGCATGATCGTCGAGACGCTCGCCCAGTTGCGCCGTCGCTCGCCACCGAGCGCCTTGCTCGACGATCTCGAGGATCGATTGTCCGAGGTCAATGCGCGTCTCTACAACGCTTCGCTGGCGAGCAACGGCGGCACCAGCGGCAGCACCGTGGTGGCGCTGCTGGCGCTCGAGCGACACTGCGTGACCCTGTGGGCGGGCGACAGTCGCCTGTATCGCAGCCGCGACCGCTCGCTGGTGCAGATCACGCGGGATCACAGCGAGGCGCAGGAGCTGCTCGAGGGCGGCCTGCTCGAAGCCTACGAGGTCGCACCGAGCAACGTCATCACCCGTGCGGTGGGCGGCGACCGTGAGCTGCACCTCGACATCGAGCTGTGCGAGCTGCGCCACCGCGACCGTTTCCTGCTGTGCAGCGACGGGCTGTACCGCGAACTGAACGAGGGAGACATGTCCCATCACCTGGCCGCCAACGATCCGCGCGGCGCATGCAAGGCACTCATGAAACAGGCGCTCGCCGGACCGTGCACCGACAATGTCTCGGTGGTGGTCGTGGAGTTCACCGAGGCATGAACGAGCTCATCAACGAGTTTCGCCGTGCCTTGGACGCGCACGCGGACGGTCGGCTCGAGCGTGCGCCACTCGAGCGCATGCTCCATGACAACCTGGCGCGCGCGCCGCAGCTGGCGGCGGCGCACGGCGCCTGCATCGAAGTCTGCCGTCGCAGCGGGCGCATCGACGAGGCGACCTGCCTGGCGCTGAGCGCCATCGTCAGCACGTTTCAGCAGGCCCAGTCCGCCCCCGCCGCAGCGAGCGCCCCGCCGCCGGCCGATGGGGGCGCGGCACCCGAGAAAACACAATTGCGCGCGCCCGGGCGTGCATCCATGCCGAGCGACACAGGCGCCGAAAAGACCCGGTTCCGCGCGCCGCGCGCGGCCGCGATGCCCGTGCCGCCGGCCGCCACGGCCAGCGGCTTGACCGGCGCCACCGGCACGGGACTGCCGACCGGCTCGCGGCCGACGGGTTCGAGCTGGGGCGATCTCAGCCAGTGGGCGGCGCACGCGCCGACGCTCGGTCCGGGCAGCATCGTCAAGGACCGGTTCGTGCTCGAGGAGGAGCTCGGCCGCGGCGGCATGGGCATCGTCTTCAAGGCGCGCGACCTGCGCAAGGAGGAGGCTCAGGACCGCAATCCCTACGTGGCGATCAAGCTGCTCAACGACGAGTTCCGTCGCCATCCGGAATCGCTGAAGGCGCTGCAGCGCGAGTCGCGCAAGGCGCAGCAGCTCGCGCATGCCAACGTGGTCGCGGTGTATGACTTCGACCGCGACGGCGCGAACGTCTTCATGGTGATGGAGCTGCTCGAGGGCAAGTCGCTCGATCGGGTGATCCGTGAGCACGAGGAGACCGGTCTGGGGGTGGAGCAGGCGCTGCGCATCACGCGTGGGCTGTGCCGCGCCATGGCGTACGCGCACGAGCAGGGCGTGGTGCACTCGGACTTCAAGCCCGCCAATGCCTTCCTGACGAACTCGGGCGTGGTCAAGGTGTTCGATTTCGGCATCGCGCGTGCCGCCAAGCGCACCGACCACCTGGCCACCGGATCGCTGACCCTGTTCGATCCGGGCACGCTCGGCGCGCTCACGCCGACCTACGCGAGCTGCGAAATGATCGAGGGCCTCGAGCCCGACACCCGCGACGACGTGTACGCGATTGCATGCGTGGCCTACGAGCTGCTCACCGGCAAGCATCCCTTCAACCGGCTCTCCGCGGTGCAGGCGCGCGACAAGGGCATGATTCCGAAGCGTCCGCGCGGACTGAAGCGCCACCAATGGCGGGCGCTGCGCCGTGGCCTGGCCTTCAATCGCGAAGAGCGCACCGCTTCGGCACAGCAGTTCCTCAACGAACTGTTGCCGCGTCAGCGTCGGCCGACCGTGCACATCGGCGTGGCCGCCGTGCTGGTGATCGTGCTGGTGGTTGCGGCCACGCTGGTACCGAGCTATCTCAGCAAGCGGCGCGAGCAGGCTCTCGTCGAGACACTGGCGGCCGGCGACGACGTCGAGTTCGATGCCGTGCTGGCGCAGGTGCGCGCTTTGACGCCCGAGCAGCGTGCGGCGGTGCTGCTGAACGACCGGGCGCGCACCGGACTGATCCAGGTGTTCGAGCGCCATATCAACGCCGCCACCGATCCCAACGCGGCGCGGGTCGATTATCCGCGTGCCCGGCAGCTGCTGGCCGAGCTGCAGGACCTGTTGCCGGATTCGCTCGCCGTCAAGGATCTGGAGGACCGGCTGATCGCGCGCGAGAACGACGAGATCAAGCGCCTGAGCGATCTGTTCGACGAGTACCTCGAGGCGGGACTGCTGATCGACGTCCAGGGGCCGCAGAACGTGCGTACCGTGCTGGCGGACATCGCGCGCGTCGATGCGGAGAATCGGCTGTTGCATGATCCACGGTTGCCGGGCGCGTTCGCGGCACAGGCCGCCGCCGCGCTGCGTGCCGGAGACGCCACGCTCGCCCAGGCGCTGATTGCGGCAGGCCTGGAGTTCGATCCCCAGGATGCGACGCTTGCCGACCTGGCCGACCAGGCGGCGCGCGGCTTGGACGAGCAGGCGCGTCTGGCGCGTGCGCAGACGCTCGAGGACCTGCTGGGCGCCATGCTCGCGAACGATCCGGATTTCGTTGAGCTCGAGAGACAGCGTGCTTCCATCAACGAGCTGAGCGCCCTGGCACCGCGCAGCCCCGTGTTGGCGCGCGTCCAGCAGGTCGCCGAGCGCGCGCTGGGCGAGCAGACGCAGGCGCTGGCCGGACAGGGCGAGCACGCGCGCGCGCTCGCCCTGGTGGCCGACAATGCGGACCTGTTGTCCACATCGTTCATCGAGCAGCAACGTGCGCGCCTCGGGCGCGCGCCGGGCACCGAGCAGGCGCGCGCCGCCGCCGTCGCCGAGATCCAGGGACGTCTCGCCGCGCTCCTGGCCGAGCACAGCGCCGATCCGGCATGGAGCGAGCGATTCGACCTGGAACTGCGCAGGCTGGCGGCCTATTTGCCGGCCGCCGACGCTTATGTGGTCGATATCAAGTCGCGCGCGGCGAATGCCTATCTGGAGGACGCGCGCGAGCTGCGCAGCGCGGCGCGGCTGGCCGAGGCGGCCCGGGTGCTCGAGCGCGCCCGCGCCTACGCACCCACGAACGCGGCGTTGGCGGACGAGGAACGGCTGCTGGCCGCGGCACGCAGCGAGCGCGACGCGGCGGCCGAGCAGCGCAATCGTCTTGCACAGCTCGATGCGCTCAAGCACAAGCTCATGGTGCAGGCGCGCGCCAACGACGTGACCGAGGCGCTGGCCTCGCTGCAGGAGCTGCGCGCCCATCTGCCGGCCGCGGATCCCTTCCTGACCCAGGAGGCGCCGCAGGCGATCGGCGAGGCCTACCTGCGCCTGGCGTCCATTGCCGCCCGCGACGGGCGTTACGCCAACGCGGTGACCCTGGCCGCGCGCGCCGGCGAGGTGGCGCCTTCCTTGTCCAATGCGACGGCGCTGCAGGAGCGCTATGCACGCTACCAGGCCATCGCGCAGGCATTGCAGACGGCGAGCACGCTCGATGTGGCAGCCACGCGCAGCGAGCTCGAGCGGCTGGCGCGGGCCGATGCCGGGGAGGCGGCGGCGGTTCGTCAGCGCCTGGCGCGCACCCTGGTCGAGCGGATTCGCGCGAGCGGTGATGCCGCCCTGGTCGAGCGGCTCACGGCGGCGGCGCAGGCGCTGTTCCCGGACCAGCCGATCCTGTCCAGCCTCGCACAGCCCGACGCCGGGTCCGAGCGCCCGGCGGACGTTCCGCCGCCGGATGTTGCACCGGATCCCGAGCCTGCCACGCCCGCGCCGCAGCCCGCTGCACCGCCTCAGCGCACGCCGTCCGCGGCGTCCGGCGCCGCGCAAGGGGCGGCCGCCGCGGCGCAGTCGTCGGGCACGGCGGAGCCGCTTGCGCCGCGGGCGGCGCCGGACATTCCCTGCACGGCACGGCTCGCCGGCTATGGCCGGCGTCGCCAGGCAGTGTGTTACGACACCTTCGACGGCGGCGGGCGCGGGCCCGACCTGGTGGTGATCCCGGCGATGGATGGCGGCGCGCCGTACGCGCTGGGCCGCACGGAGGTGAGCAATGGCGACTATGCCGTGTACTGCGCCCGCACCGACGCGTGCACTGCGCCGTCAGGCCATGCCGATCACCCGTTGACGAACATCACGCTGGATGAGGCGCAGCGCTACCTCGCCTGGCTGTCGACCGTCACCGGCGCGAGCTATCGGCTGCCCACGGATGCCGAATGGACCCATGCCGCGGCCGCGCAAGGCGGTCAGGCAAACAGCAGCTCGATCAATTGTGTGGTGGAAATCGGCGGCAAGAAGGTGCGCGGGGTGGCGCTCGAACCGGTCCAGTCCGGCGCGGCCAACGCCTGGGGCCTATACAACCCCGTCGGCAACGCCCAGGAGTGGGCGCTGGCGGGTGAGGGCGTGGTCGTCCGTGGCGGCGCCTACAGCGACAACCTGTCCGCGTGCACACCGCAGGCGAGTCGGCCGCACTCGGGCGCGGCCGACGCAGTGACCGGGCTGCGCGTGCTGCGGGAGATCGAGTGACCGGCCCATGAGCGCCGACTACGCAGCCAGACTGCGCGAGCTCGCGCGGGAACACCACGCCGGACGCCTGGGGCGCGCCGAGTACCGGCGGTTTCGGCCGGGATTGGAGGCGACCCTTCTACATCTCTTCCGCGCCCCGCGACTAGGCAGGCTATCGTATGGCGGACTTTGCCTGGAAAAAAAAAGAACACAACCCAGTCTCCCACCAGTCTCTTATACAAATCTCCGCGCCGACGAGCATCTGCATGACATCG
>QGUO01000235.1 GCA_003242495.1 Pseudomonadota bacterium
AGCAGCAGCTTGACCGCTGCCACATCGCCGCCCTTGGCCGCACGCAACAACGGCGTCGCGCCCGTGGAGAGCACCTGGTCGCCGCCGCGGTCGAAGTAGATATTGCGATACGGCGGACGCAGCTTGAGCTGGATGTTGGGGTTGGCGCCGCGTTCGAGCAGCATCTCGGCCACCTGCAGCGCCGTGGTGTCGTCCTCCGAAGGGATGTCGGGACGACCGCCGGCCGGCAGCGTGTTCATGTCGATGGCGACGTACAAGGGCGTCTGGCCGTAGAGATCCCACTTGTCGACGTCCGCCCCCTGCTCGATGAGGAATGCGGCGAAGTCGAAATTCAGGTTCATGAGCGCCAGCACCAGCGGCGTGGTGCGGTCCGGGTCCGGCAGATCGATGTCCGCGCCGCCCTCGAGCAGATGGCGGGCACATTCGATGCAGCTCTCGCGAGCCGCATAGAGCAGCGGCGTCAGGCCGCCGCGGTTCATGGTCTTGGGGCGCGGCTCCGAGGTCACGCGGCGCTGCCAGTTGCGCACTGCCGCCCGGGCGTTGACGTCCGCGCCGTGCTCGATGAGGAGCTTCACCATGTCGGGATGACGACGCGCGGTGGCCCACATCAGCGCAGTCTGCTCGCTCCAGCCCTCGCGGGCGTTGACGTCGGCGCCCTGGCGCAGCAGGAGCCGGGCGGCTTCCACGTTGCCCGTGCGCGCCACCACCATGAGCGCGGTCTGCCCCTCGGCGTTGGGCGATTCGACGTCGGCGCCCGCCTTGAGCAACAGCTCGATGATGGCCGCATTGCCGGATTCCGCCGCCACCGCCAGCGGCGTTGCGCCATAGTCGTTGCGCGCATTGACGTCCGCACGCGCCCGAATCAGGCGTTTCACCAGCTCGACGTCGCCGTTGTACACGGCATAGTGCAAGGCGGAGGTGCCGTCCGGCTCGCGCGCATCGACCTTGCCGCGCTTGATCAACGGCAAGGCTGCCTCGCGGTCGCCCCGCTTGACCAGGGCGATGAGCTCGGGCGGCTGCCCCGCCAGCGCGGCGCACGCGATCAGCAGGGGCGCCGCACACAGCGAGCGAACCAGACGCTTCAGCATGCTGTGGCTCATACCTCGGCGAACTGGCCGGTGCTGTCGCCCAGGCGCTCGACCGGCACGCCTGCGCGATCGAGGACCGTGACCAGCAGGTTCGCGAGCGGCGTGTCCTGCGGGTAGGCCAGATGCTGATTCCCCTTGATGCGCCCGCAGGCGCGCCCGAACACGCTCATCGGCAACGGATCGTTGTTGTGCAGGTCGCTGTCGCTCATGTTGCTGCCGTACACGATGATCGAGTGATCGAGCAGCGAGCCGTCGCCATCCTGAATGTTCGCCAGGCGCTCGATGAAGCCGGCGAACACCTCGCTGTGGAAGGTCTGCACGCGCACCAGGCGCTCGAGCTTGTCGGCGTTGTTCTGGTGGTGCGACAGCGGGTGGAACGCCTCGGAAATGCCGAGGTTGGTGTAGGTGCGCATGCTCACTTCACGCGCCATCATGAACGAGGCGACGCGCGTCAGGTTCGCCTGGAAGGCGAGCGCGATCAGCTCGAACATGATCTTCAGATGCTCCTCGAAGTCCTGCGGAATGCCGACGGGCGCATCGGGAATCTCGATATCCGCGAGCGCCTCGCCTTGCATCTTCTGCACGCGGCGCTCGATCTCGCGCACCGAATCGAGGTAATTGCGCACCACGGTGCGATCCGCGGCCCCCAGCTCACGCTCGAGCGACTTGGCGCTGTCGGCGATCGAATCGAGGATGCTCATGTTCTCGTCGGCGATCGCGGCGCGCTCCTCGGCCGTGTCGCCCTGGCCGAACAGCCGGTAGAACATCTTGCGCGGATTGTTCTCCATGGGCAGCGGCTGGGTGGGCGAACGGAAGCTGATGGTGTTGCCGTAGCTGCAGCCGTACGCCGGATCGCAGACCGTGCCGCTCTCGGTCGCGAGCTCGATCGAGGGGAACGGCGTGTCCATGCCGATGTGCCGGGCGGCGATCTGATCGCAGGTGGTGCCGGCTTTCGGCTCGTGGCTCACTGCCGGCGCCACACAGCCCAGCCAGGTGCCGGCAATGATGGCGTGCGGCGTGTTGCTCTCGGCCGGCCGGTTGCGCAGGCCGCTCACGATGGTCATGTGCTCGCGGAACTTGGCGAGCGGCGCCAGGATGCGGGGAACCTCGAAATCACGCCCGGTGGTCGTCGGCGTCCAGTGGCTCATCACGGCGCCGTGCGGGAAGTACACGAAGCCCATGCGCGGCTGCGGCCGGGCAGCGGTGTGCGCCAGGGCGGTCGCGGCCGGAATCATCGCATCGAGCAGCGGCAGCGCGATGCTCGCGCCCACGCCACGGAGGAAGGTCCTGCGGGGAAGGTGCTTTCTCGTGATGTACATTCGAGTTCTGCCTCCGAATGACTACTTGCCGCGCGAGGACAACTGCACCTCGGCCTCGTTCTCGAGCGGCACGCGCTGCATACGAAACGGTGGGCTGTTCACGATGCTCATGACCAGGGGCACGAAGCGGTAGTCGCTCGCCTGTGCCTCGCGGGCGACCGCGCGCACCGCCGGCATGTCGCCGTGCTCCATCACGCGTCCGATGGCGTAGGTCATGAGCTTCTGCGTGAGCGTCTGCACGAACTGGTCGGGGCGCGACACCAGCGCCTGGCGCAGGTCGTCCGGGCCGTCGATCTCGGTGCCGTCGGGCAGCACGCCCGACGAATCGATGGGCGTGCCGGCGAACCGATCCTTGTCGCGCCAGCGTCCGACACCGTCGAAATTCTCGAGCGCGAAGCCGAGCGGATCCATGACGCCGTGGCAGGAAAAGCAGCTCTTCTCGGCGCTGTGCGCCGCCATCAGCTCGCGCACCGTGCGCGCCTCCTGGCCCGGCTGGTTGTCGATGAGCGCCTCGACGTTGGGCGGCGGCGGGGTCGGCGGCGTGCCCAGGAGATTCTCCAGGATCCACGCGCCGCGCAGCACCGGAGCGGTGCGGTTCGGGTAGGAGGAGACCATCAGCACACCGCCCTTGCCCAACAGACCCCAACGCGCCGAGTCCTCGAGCTCCACGCGCCGGAAACGGTCCCCTTTCAGGTTCTCGATGCCATAGTGCAGCGCCAGGCGCTCGTTGAGGAAGGTGTGCCGTCCCTCGAGCAGCTCGAGCACGCTGCGGTTCTCGCGAAAGACGCTGTCGACGAACAGCTCGATCTCACGCACGAAATCGCCGCGCAGGTCGCCCTCGATGTCGCGGTGATTGGAGGCGTAAGGGAAGACCGCCGGATCGGGCTCGATCTCGTCGAGCTTGCGCAGGCCGAGCCACTGATAGGCGAAATTGCTGGCCAGGGTGCGCGAGCGCTCGTCGGCGAGCATGCGCCGGACCTGCTGCTCGAGCACCCGGCGGTCGCTGAGCTTGCCCTGCTCGGCCAGTCCGAGCAGCTCGTCATCGGGCACGTTGCTCCACAGGAAGAACGACAGCCGCGAAGCGAGCTGCAGGTCGTTGAGCTCGTACACCGCGCCCGGCGGCAGGTCCTTGGGCGGTTGCACCGACCGGAACAGGAAGGCCGGGCTCGCCAGGATATTGGTCAACCCCGCGCGGATGCCGGCATCGAAGCTCTGTCCCTGGCGGCCACGCTCGTAGGCGCGCATCAGGCCGTCGAGCTCCCCGTCCGTGACCGGACGGCGGTAGGCCCGTCGGGCGATGGTGCCGAGCACCTGGCGCGCGCACGGGGCCTCCTCGGCCTCGCTCGCGGGATAGCAGGTGAAGATGCGCCGGCGTGAGGCCGTCTCGCTCACGCCCTCGGTGGTGAACGGTCCGCGGATCTCGATGGTGCGCACCTTCGGCACGCGCTCCTCGCCGCCGCCCGGTAGCAACGAGGCCAGGCGCGCCTCGGATTCGGCGAAGCTGCGCGCGACGAAGGTCACGGCCACCTTGTGCTGCCCCGCCGTCGCCTTGAAACGGATGTTCTTCAGGCGCTTGTTGATCTCGGTGACGGCCGGATCGCCCTGCTGGTCGATGGCCTTCATGTCCTCTTCGCCGCCGATTTGGGTCTCGTAGAACTTCTTGCCGTCGAGCGTGGCGATCAGCGTGTGCTGGTACTCCATGGTCTCGACCCACAGGGCGCGCGCCATGTCGTTGATGTTGAGCTCGTATTCACCATCGGCGGGGAATGTGTGCTCCACGACCATGCCGCCGCGGGTGCCGAACGGCAGGCCGTCCACATGGAAATGCTGCGGGCTGGTGTCGGGATTGACGTAGGGGGTGCCGCCGGGGCGTGCGCTGGGGTTGCCGATGGCCTGCACCGCCACCGTGCGTGCCGCCGCGAGATATTGATCCAGGAAGGACGGCGATACCTGCAGCACGCTGGCGATATTGTCGAAGTTGTCGCTGACGTCGTCCTGCGGCAGCAGCTCGACCGGATCGACGTCGAGATCGAGGAGGTATTTCACCGCGTTCGCATATTCCTTGCGATTCAGGCGATGCAGCACCACGTAGCCGGGATCCGGGCGTTGGCTGGCCGCATGGTCGAGATAGCTCTCCATCCATGCGACGAAGGCATCCATGGCCTCGATCTCGGGACGCGGCTCGCCCGGCGGCGGCATCATCCGCCCGCGTACCCTGCGCACCACCTCCTCCCAGACGGCGGCCTCTTCGGGAACGGTGTCCGGGCTCATCGCATCGAATGCCACGCCACCCGCCCAGTCGGTGACGTTATGGCATTCGATACAGTACTCCTCGAGGAACTGCCATTGTCGATCGGTCTGCGCGAGGATGGCCTGGGCCGTCTGATTTTGCGCTGCAATATCACTCGATCGTGAGGGAGCTGCCCCCCATGTATCGGCACCGAATGTGAGCGCTGCGAGGCCGCAGAGTCCCCCTAGCAGAAATTGACGCATCGTAATTGGCCGGTTGGCAGTTCGTGGACCATGACTTGAACGCGCAAGCCGCATCGTAGGGTAGTCCCTATTGCACGGCCTGAGATCAAGAAATGCAAAGTCTTATCCGACTGCGCCATACCGCCCTCTGCCCGGGAGGGACGTGCAGCCCCGGAACCGTCACGCATCCGGCGACAGGTGTCCCCACAAGCTCTCGAACGCCGTCTTCACGAACGTCGAGGCGTCACCGTATTTCGCTTCGTATTCGCGCAGCGGGCCGGCTTCGACCGCTTCGAGGGGGCCGAGACCGGAGGTCAGCATCTTGCGCAACTCGGCGAACAGCGGCGCCAAGATGGCGTGGCGCTCCTCGAGGTCCGCGCGCGTGAGCACCGGCCCGGTCGCGGGCACGATGCGCGTTTGCGCGTCACTCAGCTCGATCAGCTTGCTCAAGCCGTTCACCATGCCCCCGATCCAGCCGCCGGTGCGCCAATCGATCACCGGCCAGCCCGCCCCGCTCACCACGCCCCCGGCCACCAGCACGTTGCGCTCCGGAAAGTGCACGTAAATGTCGCCGTCGGTGTGAGCCTGCAGCAAATAGCCGTAATCGATGCGCTCCGCGCCGAACGGGCGCGTGCCGGTGTCGTAGAGGGTCTCGTTCGGACGGGCCACCGGCGGCAGCGGACCGAACAGCTCCTCGCTGCCCGGCAGCGGGCTTTGGGTGCTCAGCCACAGCCGGGTGTTCTCGTGCGCCACGATGGTGGCGCCCTCCCTGCCCAGCCGCTCGTTCGAGCCGGTCTGCTCGGGGTGCCAGTGCGTGTTGAACAGCGTGTGCACGCGGCTCGCCGACAGCTCGGTGCTCACCCGCTCGAGCAATTGCCGTGAATACTGCGCGGCGCCGCCATCGACCAGCACGATGCCTTGGGAATCGCGCGCCGCGAGCACGTTCCCGCCGGCCCCCGAGATGACCAGCATGTCGTCGGCCAGTCGCGACACGCTCAGCTCCGCGGTGCGGGAATCGGCGCGTGCCGTGCTGAACAGCTGCCAGGGCAACGCTGCGCCCGCCGCAC
>QGUO01000236.1 GCA_003242495.1 Pseudomonadota bacterium
CCGAGCCCGCCCTCCTGCGTGTCGACCTCCACCACCTCCCCGCCCTGCAGGGGGCGGCGCGCCGGGTGCGCTGCGCCGATCTCCAACCGCCGTTGCGTACCGACGTGGTGCTGCACGACGTCGGCGAGGAAGATGCCGCCAACACGTACATCGAAGGCGCGGCCATCGATCCCCATGACAACCGCGCGCTGTACGTCACGGTGGCCACGACCGCGCACCAGGCGCAGAAGCGCGAGGTCGTGCTGTATGTCGATGGCGCCGAGCGCGCGCGGCGGACCATCGAGGCACCGGCCGCCGAGACGGGCATCGCACGCACCCGCGTGCGCTTCCCGGCGCTCGAGCTGGGCGCCGGTACGCACCGGATCGAGCTCGCCCTGACGCCGCGGGATGCCTTGCCCGACGATGATCGCTTCAACGTGGTGTTCGAGCACACCGAGCCACGCGTGCTGCTCATCGCACGCGATACCGCCTCGGACGAAGCGGCGTACCTGGCGGCGGCGATCGAGTCGGTGACCGCCCCACGGCTGACCGTGCAGCGGCGCGCGGCGACCGATGTGGAGCGCGAGGATCTGTCGGACTATGCCGCCGTCGTCGTGGCCGATTCCACTACCTTGTCGAGCGCCGCCGGCGAGCGCATCCGCGAGTACGTCAGCTCCGGCGGCGCGGCGCTGGTGACCATGGGCGCTGGCGCGGTCGCACAGAGCGACCCGCTGACCGCTCTGCGCGCCCGTGTCGTCGCGGACCGGCCCGCCCGGGTGGGACAGATCGACAGCAGCCACGTCGTGCTGCGCGAGGCCGAAAGCTGGCACCGGATCAAGTTTTTCCGACACCTGCAGCTCGAGCCATCCGCGACCGCGGAGCCGTCCGAGCGCGTGCTGATTGCGCTCGACGATGGATCGCCCCTGCTCATCGAGCGTTCCACGGGGGCCGGCCGCCTGCTCATCCTGGCCGCGCCGCTCGATCGCGAGTGGAACGACCTGGCCATCCACCCCTTGTTCGTGCGGTTCGTGGCGGATGTCGCGCGCTATCTGAGCGCCCATGACGACGGAGCAACCAGCGTTACAGTGGGTGCGCCGGTCATGACCGGATTGACCGGGCCGGCCGCGGGGCAGATATTCGATCCCGAGGGGCGGCGCGTCCTGCCGCTGGGCGAGACCACGGCGGCGCGCTTCGTGCCCGAGACGGCGGGCTTTTTCGAAATCCGCGGGGCACAGGGTTCGCGCTGGATCGCTGCCAACGTGGACCGCCGCGAGTCGGACCTGCGGCGCATGAGCGCCGCGAGCGTCGCGCGCTGGCGCGCGCTCGAGCCCCCGCCCGCGGCAGAGGAGGCGGCTGCGGAGGGAGAGACGGCTGGACGGCGCTCGCTGGGCGAGTTGTTCCTGTGGATCGCGGCGGCATTGCTGCTGATCGAGATCCTCCTGGCGAACCGCCATTTGAAGGTGCGGCGCGAGGCGGTCAATGTTTGAGCGAGGTCGTGCATGAACCCCAGACAGCACCTCGACGCTTACCTGGAGCGCCTGCGACGCAGGATCCGTCTGCACATCTACACGCGCGCGTTCGCCGTCATTGCCGCCTGCGTGGTGCTGATCACCTGTGCGGCCGTGTGGATTCTCCAGCGGCAGGGCTTCCAGTCCTTCGGGGTCGTCGTCGGACGCGCAGTCCTGGCGGCAGCGGTGCTCGCCGCGGCCATCGCGCTGTTGTGGCGGCCGCTGGCACGACTGCGAGTCCGGCAGGGGGCGCCGGAGTTCGAGCGCCGCCTGCCGGATCAGGCGGGTCGGCTGGAGACGTATCTGGATCACAAGCGCCGTGCCGCTGACGGTGTGCCGTCGCCATTGCTCGATTTGCTGGCCGAGGATGCCCACCAGATCGCCGAGCGCACCCCGCCCGAGCACATCCTGACGGCGCGGCACATTGGCCTGTACGCGGCCGTGGCCGGCGTTGCGACGCTCGCCGCCATCGTATTGCTTTCGTTGCCACAGTCCCCCTGGGGCTATGGCAGCCGGCATCTGCTGCTCGGCGCGGCGCTGCCGGTCGAAGCCGTGCCGATACGGCGCATCCTCGTCGAGCCCGGCGATGCGACCGTCCGGCGCAACAGCGATCTCGATGTACAAGCGATCGTCGAGGGCTTCGATCCGAAGGAGGCCGTGTTGTTCGTGCGCTTCGGCGACGAACAGCAGTGGGAACGTGCCCCCATGCAGATGACCGCGCGCGAGGGCGGCGCGCAGCGCTGGGCGTTCAAGCTCTATGCGCTGCGCTCGACCGTGAGCTATTACGTCGCCGCGGAAGGCCTGCGCAGCGCCGAGCATCGGGTGGCGGTGGTGGACGCGCCGCGCATCGAGCGCATCCGCCTGACGTATCACTACCCCGAATGGACCGGCATGGAGCCCGTGCAGGACGAGGCGTCGCCCGATATTCGCGCCGTGGCCGGCACCCGGGTGGGCGTGGAAGTGTTCGCCGACGGGCCGCTCGAGGATGCGCAGCTCGAGGTGAATGGCGTACCGGCGCCCCTGCGCGCCGCAGGTGCCGCCAGCGCCGGGGAATTGGCGGTGACCGAGCCCGGCAAATACTCCATCACTGCACGCGTGGCGAATGAGCGCGTTCCGCTCACCGACGATTACCGGATCGAGATTCTCGAGGACGAGGCGCCGAGCATCGAGATCCTCCGGCCGGGCCGCGACTGGCGCGCGACCAGCATCGAGGAGGTGCCCGTGCGGGTGCGCGCCAAGGACGATTTTCGGGTGCAACGGGTGGAGCTGCGCTATTCGGTCAACGGCGGCGAGTGGCAATCCCTGCCTTTGCGGTCCGGCGATCGGGAGATCACGGCGGACACGCTGCTCGCCCTCGAAGAGCTCGGGGTGAGCGCGACGCCCGACGGCGATCGCGGCAGCGTCGCGCCGCTCACGCCCGGCGACCTCGTGTCCTACTACGCCGTGGCGCAGGATCGCAGCCAGTCGGTGCAGACGGACCTGTTCATGGTGCAGGTGCAGCCTTTCGAGCGGCGTTTCAGTCAAGCGCAGGCCGGCGGCGGAGGCGGCGGCATGAGCGACGAGCAGGGCGCCATCTCCGAGCGCCAACGCGAGATCCTGCTGGCGACGTGGAATCTGCAGCGCACCGGCGAGCAGAAAAGCCGGCCCCGGGCCCAGCTCGAGGAGAACGCGCGCATGCTCGCGGAGATGCAGACCACGCTCGCGCAGCAGGCACGCACCCTGGCCGAGCGCACCCGTGCCCGCGTGCCGGTGCATAGCGATGACCGCGCGCGCACCTTCGTCGAGGCCCTGGAGAAGGCGGCGAGCCTGATGCTGCCCGCGGCCCGGCACCTGAGCTCCCTGGAGTTCGACCAGGCCGTGGCGCCCGAGCAGCAGGCGCTGCAGCAATTGCTGCGCGCCGAGTCCGCGTTCCGCGATGTACAGGTGGCAATGCAGCAGAGCGGCGCAGGGGGCGGTCAGCAGAGCGCGCGCGATTTCTCCGAGATGTTCGAGCTCGAGATGGATCTCGACAAGAACCAGTACGAGAGTGAATCACAATTGTCCATGCAGCAACGCCGCGAGGAAATGGACGAAGCGCTGCGTCGCCTGAAGGAGCTGGCGCAGCGTCAGGAGCGGCTTGCGCAAGAAGCCAACCGCAATGCGCTGCCTGCCCAGGAGCAACGTTGGCGCCAGGAGCAACTGCGTCGCGAAGCCGAGGACCTCAGGCGACAATTGGCGGAGCTCGCACGCCAGGAAAACGAGTCGGCCACGGCGCGCAGCAACGAGCGGTCGCAACAGGGAGGACGGTCGGGCGAGCAGTCGGGCGAGGCGGCGGGCACCGGCTCGGGTGGTCGCGAGGCCCGTCAGCGTGGATCCCAGGGCCAAGTGGCCAATGCGCTGGAGCAACTGCAGCGTGCGCTCGACGATATGCGCGCGGCCAGCGGTGAGCCTGACGGCCCGCGGGAGCGCGAACACGGCTCGAACGACGGGTCGCAAGCGCGTGAGGGCGCCGCGGGCGGCGTCGCCGACGATCGACGCAGCGCGTCCGCGCGCTCGGCGGAGCAGGCCGTGCGCAGCTTGCGCCAGGCAGTCGAGCAGCTCGACCGACCCCGGGAATCGCAGCTCGCCGACGAGTTGGAGGAGTTCGCCGCGCGCGCGGGGCAACTCGCCGAGCGCCAGCGTCAGGTCGAGCAGGACCTGCACGATGCATTGAGCGAGACGCCGATGTCGCGCTTCGGTGCCCGCGGTGCGGACATCGACCGCGAGCGTGCTCAGGCGTTGACGGAAGCCAAGCAGGCGATGGCCGGTGAAGTGGCCGATCTGCAGCGCCGCATGCGCGAGGCCATCAATGCGCATCGTCACGATCAACCGGAGTCGACCAACCGCCTCGGTCAGGTCATCGGGGACCTGGAGGCGGCCAATCTGGCACTGCGTTTGAACCGCAGCGCGGCCGAGATCATGTACGGCCGGGCGCGCGAGGCGGCGCCGCGTGAGGGCATCATCACCAGCGTGCTCGAACAACTCGAGGAAGGCTTGCGCGAGACGGCACGCGTGGCCGCCGCCGAGAATGACCGGCGCCGCAATGATGTGCGTGCCGAGCAGCTGCTGGCCGAGTTGGGCGAGTTGCGGCGCGCGGTCGAGGCAGCCGGGCGCCGCGGCGCGCGCGGCGACGAGGACCCGGCCGGGCAGCAAGACGGCGAGCGCACCGCCGACCGGCGCGCCCGCTCCGACGACCGGGCTGCGGATTCCGGTGCATCGGGGCGCGGCCAAGAGGGCGACTCGCAGTCCAGCGCGTCGCTTGCCGAAGCGCAGGGCGCGACCCCGAGCGAGAACGGGGCGCGCGAAGGCGTGTTCGGCGGCGCCAGCGGGCTTACGGCTTGGAATCCCGGTGCGCGGGTCGGGCCGTTGCGCGATCCGCAGGTGCCACGCCACGGCTGGTCGGACGATCCGGCACAGATCAGCGAGCGCGTACGTGATCTGCTCGATCGATTGAGCGCCAGCGAGTTGCCGCCGGCGGACATCGAGGCGCTGCGTCGCCTGGCGCGACCGCTGCGCGGCCTGAACCCGCGCTCGCTCGCCGAGCAGCATGCCGAGATGAGGAAGGTCATCGATCAGTTGGAGCTGGCCACGCTGGCGGCGCTCGAGAAATCGCGCGCCCAGGCACCCGCGCACACGGCGATTCCCTCGCCCGAATCGCCACAGTACCGCGAGGCGATCGCGGAATACTACCGGCGTCTCGGCGGGGGAACGTAACCCGGCGGCTTGCGTTACCGCTCTACCGTCGAAGCCGGCGCAGCGCCCGAGCGCTGCGCGGCGTCCGCGCTGTTTCCTGGAGCAGAGGAGCAGGCACGTTGTGCGCGCATTGCTGCCGGCGTTGATCGCCTTGCCCGTGGCGCTGATTGCCAGTGCCGACGGCAATCGCAGCACCCGCTCGCCGTTCGGTTCGGCAGATCTCGCCCAGTTGAACTTCGCCCGCGTCGCTTACGAAAGCGAAGGCGGCATGGGCGAAGCGTATTACGCCTTCGACGGACGGCTTTGGGCGCGCTGGGAGACCGACTTCCCGGAGGGTGACCAGAACTTCAACAAGCGCGTGGCGCAGCTCACGCGCATCCATGTCAACACTGCGGTCACCACACGCCGGCTGGATGCGCCGGACCTGGGCGATTTCCCAATCCTGTACATGGTCGATCCGGGCTGGATGGTGTTGTCCGACGAGGAGATTGCCGGCCTCAGACGCTATCTCGCCAGCGGCGGGTTTCTCTGGGTGGACGATTTCTGGGGCGACGCCGAGTGGCAGCAGTTTGCCGAGGTCATGCGCCGCGTCATGCCGGGACGCGAGTGGCGCGTGTTGACGCCGCCGCATCCGATCTTCAGCACCGTGTACGAAATGCAGGAAATGCCGCAGATCCCGGCGGAGCCCATCGCCTATCCGCAGGGGCCCACGGCTGAGCCTGCAGGCATGCACCGGTATCTTTTA
>QGUO01000237.1 GCA_003242495.1 Pseudomonadota bacterium
CGATGCCGCACCCTAGAAGCGGTGCGAGGCGGGACGAGCGGCTCGGCTGAATTTGCTGAGCACACTCACCGTTTGCGCCGAATGTCGTCTCCCGTAAAAGTGTCGTCTCCCGTAAAACAAGACAAGAAAAGCTTAGAGAAGAGAAAAGCAGCGTCGGTCAAATCGCACGTCACGACGTGTCCTGGCCCTCGTAGTGATCCGGTAAGACTGACTTGCGCCGACGGGATCCATTCATGCCCCAGTACGGCCTCCAGGAATTCCTTGATTGAAGAAGGAACCTGAGGATTCGGGGACGTAGGATCTCAGGTGACCCGTGGATCTCGGGCGCCGGCTGTGTCGTTGTCCGGGAGTGCGGAGCAAGAGGTGCGGCACGGCGGGTGGCGGCATGGGCAGCGATCAGCGGATTTTCCAGCAGGGACTGCCGTCACACGGAGCCGACACGTCATCGAGGATGGTGCACGTCATCGACGACGATCGGGTCTTTCGAACCAGCATGCAACGCATGCTGGACTTACGCGGATTCGCCACCGCCGGATATGAGAGCGTCGGCGAGTTCCTGCTCGCGCATGGGGGCGAGGTCATTGGATGCATTCTGCTGGATATCGCCTTGCCCGGACCAAGCGGCCTCGATCTCTTGCGGGCATTCGTCGAGCGTGGCTCCTGCACGCCGGTCGTTTTCGTGACTGCGCGCGATGACGTCGTTACCAGCGTGGAAGCGATGAAGTGCGGGGCCTTCGACTATGTCGTCAAGCCCGTCAGCATAGAGCGAGTCGTGCACATCGTGCAGAAGGCGCTCGAGGTCGACGTTGCGCTCAGGGCGAAACGACGCGGATTGAGCGATCTGCGTGCGCGCTTCGAACAATTGACCCAGGTCGAGCGCGCGGTCTTCTTCGGCATCGTCGGCAATCGGCTCAACAAGCAGATCGCAGCCGAGCTCGGTGCGTGTGAGCGGACGATCAAGACACGGCGCGCTCGCATGATGGAAAAACTGAATGTCGCCGGCGTGCCGGATCTGGTGCGCATGGCTGCGGCGCTGAAGGCGGTGGGCTACACCGCGGAACGGTTCGGCTTGACAAAAGCGCCTGCCCAGGCGCAGGCCCATGGCATGAGCCGGTAGGTCGAGCGCCACGCGGCCGCTCGACGGGCCTGCGACGGCTTACGGCAGCAGCGCAGGACGGAACTCCCACAGCGGCGCGGGCATTCCAGCTCAGAGGCGGCCGCGGGCCGCCTCGGCACCGGAGGCGGGTATGAAGGCTATCCCTTTGTTGTTGCTGAGCATGGCCCTGGGCCTGGTGAGTCTCCCGGCCAGCGCCGATAAGTACAGCGACACGGTCGAATTGTTCAAGAACGCGGGTGAGAGTGCCGAATTTTTCGACCGCAGCTATGGCTACGCGGTGTTCCCGACCGTCGGCAAAGGTGGCCTGGGGGTGGGCGCGGCGCACGGGAGCGGGCGCGTGTATAAGCAAGGCAAGTGGGTCGGTGACACGACCATGAACCAGGTCAGTGTCGGGCTCCAGGCCGGCGGGCAGGCTTACAGCCAGATCATCTTTTTCGAAGACGAGCGGGCGTTCGACGAGTTCACGCGGGGCAACTTCGAATTCGGCGCTGACGTGGACGCCGTCGCGCTCACGGCCGCGGCAGGCGCCCGGGCGGGCACCACCGGCGCGGCGGCCGGGGCAAGCGGCGGCAAGAAGGATGCGACCAACGTCGGTCGCTTCTACAAGGGCATGGCCGTCTTCACCATCGTCAAGGGCGGGGCCATGTACGAGGCGACGGTCGCGGGACAGAAGTTCTCATACAAGCCCCGCGAGGCCTAGCGCAGCGGGCAGGAGAGGTTCGTGTGGAACGCCGGGCGGCCGTGACGCCGCGGAGCCGGAATTCCTATGTAAACCAGTGCTTAAGGGGCCAAGTTGTCGCAAGGCGCCGGAGTGTGTACCATTCCCGGCCCGGTCGGGACGTGGCGCAGCCTGGTAGCGCACTTGCATGGGGTGCAAGGGGTCGCGAGTTCGAATCTCGCCGTCCCGACCAAATAGATAAAAAGAAGGCGCACATCGGAATGCGCCCGGCGCATTTCCCGAGTACTTGGCTGTTGGATCCAGCGGACGCCTGTGCTCCAGGCTCGAGCACGCTCTGTCGCCACGGCCATCCCCGTTTCATGTTCCTCCCGGGCGCCATGGCGCCGGCCGCCGCTGAGGGTGGCCCGAGGCCGCCTGCCGTGAGATTGCCCGCCAGGTGCGCGGCGTGGCTTTCCGCACCGCCGATACTTGGCCCGGATCCGTACTTCGCCATGCGCGGATGCTGCTGCCCCGTACGGCCCCTCGTGTCGCCGGCGCGCGCGTCCGCCTAGGCGCCGCATCGCAGGGACTCGAGGCGGCATCTTCCGTCGATCAGGCCATCGGCCTTTCGGTGCGTCGCCTTCAGTAACTCATCATCAGGCCGAGGTGGGCGCGGCCGCCTTTGGACTGTCCGGGCAGCGGCTTCAGCTGCCAGCCGTACTCGGCGACGGCGCTGAGTGAATCCCCGAGGGCGTACTGGGCGCGCAAGCCGGCGCTGCTCAAGTCCAGGTGATCGCGTTCCCCGCTCATTCGATGGCGGCTGTTGCCGCGCCCGTAATCGGAGAAGGCGATGAGCTGCAGCTGGTCGGTCAGGGTGCCGCCGGCGCGGCTCAGCACGCCGAATGCCGGCAGCAGGAGCTCGTTGCGCACCAGCAGGCCCTCGTCGGCGTACAGGTCGCTCTCGCGGTAGCCGCGTACGCCGTAGGTGCCGCTGAGGCCGAGCTGCTCGGAGCCGAGCAGGTTTTCGCTGCTTTGTTGCCAGGTGACCGAGACTCGCCACGCGAATCCGGCCGGTAACGGCGTATGACGTTGCAGGCTCATTCGGCCGTAGCTGTAGGCCGCCTTGCTTCCCCAGCGGCTGCCGGCGAAGGCCTCGTCGTCGTTGTGCGCCCCGAACTTGCCCGGCGAGTACACCACCCGTACATCGACGTGGGTCTCGCCATAGGCGTCCGGCAGACTGCCTCGCCAGCCGAGCCCGGCCTGTGCCACATCCGTGACATTGTCGGTGACCGGGATGCCGCCGAACTCGAGGTTGTTGTCGCTGCGCTTGAAATCCATTCCGAGCTGCACGCTGTGACGCAGGGCGCCGACGGAGGCGAGCGGCACCTCGTAGCTCGTGGAGACCTGCCAGGACTTGCCGTCCGAATCGAAGCCCTCCGGGACATCGGCATTGACCAGCGAGGCGGCGGCGCTTACGCGCAGTAAGTGACGCCAGGGCAGGGGCATGACGTACTGGGCGGACAGTCCCAGCGACTTGTCCAGATCGGGACTGGCCGTGAGCTGGGCGCTCAACTGATGACCGAGCCCGAAGGCGTTGCCCCAGTTGCCACCGAACATCAGGCGCTCGTTCGCGGTGGTGTCCGTGCCGGTATTGTTCGCGCCCGCGTAGACCCGCCAGGGTTGGCGCTCGTACACCCGTAGCTCGAGATCGGTGGTGCCGAAGGCACTGCCCGGGGCGGCCGCCACCGAGGCGGCGTGAAACGGGTTGCTGCGCGCAATCCAATCGAGGCCGGCATCGATGCGGCTTTTCTCGAGCGATGCGCCTGGCGCGAGCCCGAATGCGCGCCGGTAGTAGGCCTCGTCGAAGTGACGCGCCCCGGTCACCTCGATTCGCTCGAGACGGCCCTCGACCACGAGCACGCGCAACACGCCTTCGGTGACGTCCTGGCGCGGCGCAGAGACATGCACGAACGGGCGATCGTGACCGGCGTAATAAAGATTGATGGCCGCGAGCAAGCGGTCGAGGTCGCGCCGTGACAGGGGACGGTCGATCCAGCTGCGCACGCGCTCCGCGAAATCGGCCCGCTGCAGGAAGGGCACCCGCTGCATGTCGAGCTTGTGCTCGTCCAGGTGCGCAGGCTCGGCGACCTGCTCGGGCCGCGCCAGGAACACCAGGCCGTTCAAGCGCGGCAGCAGTATGGCGTCCTCCGACACGCTGGCGGCGGCGGAGGGAGCAGGGCGGTCGGCAGGCGCCTGCACCGGCGGTGGTGATTGAGGCGCCAGGCGCCGCAGGTCCTGCGCCGGCAGACTGGTGGCGTGCAGCGTCGCGAGTACCGCAAAGGCAAGCCGGTTCATCGCGGGCCTCCCACGTACACCGGGGTCACGAGCGGCGAACGCTGCGTGGGCAGGACACCCCCCGTTCCGCCGAGCCCCGAAGAGATGATCGCCTCGACGTAGTGGACGGCCCAGTCGGGGACGTCGCCCCCCGCGGTGGCCGGGCCCAGGTCGTGGTCGGGATCGATGAGGGTGGCGAGCAGTGCCGCCAGCTGCTCGGGTGACAGGTTCAGATCCGGCGAGGGGTCGAGCGTCGAGTCGCCCAGCACCCCGGCCAGCAGCGCTTCGAGCAGTCGTTGCTGCGGCGTGCGCTCATCGGACGCAGGTGTGCCGGGCTGTTCGGCCGGCTGCGCAGGCCGCTCTGCCTGCCTTTGCTCCAATTGCTCGCGCAGGGCGGTGGTCCCGTCCTGTTGCCGTCGTTCACGCGGTCCGCTCTGCTGTGCCTGCCGTCGCTCGGTCTGTTGCTGTGGTTGCTCGGTCACGGATCCATTTCTTTCCTGGGCTTCCTGTCGCTGCTGCTCACGCTGCGAGCGTTGCTCCTGGCGGCGCTCCTCGAGTTGCTCACGCCGTGCGGCACGGCGCTCCGCCTCGGGATCCGGATCGGCGCTCGGGTTCATGGAGTCATCCATGTCGCGCTCGAGCGCGAATCGGTCCTCGAGGTCCTGTTGGAGCCGCCTGTTCTCTTCGTCCACGACCCGGTCGACCAACTCGTCGAGGTCCTGGTCCGCGCCCGGTCGCGGCGGCATGACCGCGGGCTGGCGCTCACCTTCGTCCGGCGTGGACGCGCGGCGGCTTTCCGCATCGTCGCCGCGCTCGGGGTCGGGCGCACTCGGCTCGGCGCCTCGATCGCCGTTCTCCGGGGCGCGCTCGACGATCAGGCTCGCGAGGTGGTCGATGATCCGCTCGATCTCTTCGAGACTCGGTGGCTGCCCGTCCGGATCCTGGCCGGGCAGGTGCTGCAGCAACGCATCGAGCGCCGTCTCGTCGCCGGCGAGATAACGTTGCCCGTACTCCAGGGCCTGCTGGATCCAGGTCGGCGCGTCGGTGCTTCCCGGGTGCATGAACGAGCGCTCCGCGTCGCCGGGCGGCGTGTTCAGGGGCGGCAGCTCCGGCTCGCGCGGCGGCTGCTCGGCATGGGTCTGGTCGCGCCGATGCAGGGAGGTGATGTGGCCGTCGGGATCGGGCGTGTCCGCGCCGCCGTCCGACTTGTCGTCCGAGCCGCGGTCGCGGTAATAGAGGACGGCGCGCGCAGCGGCGTGCGGATCCAGCGGATAGGCGACGCCGTGATGGATGGCGTCCACCGCCAGCCCACCGAGCTCACTCGGGTGTGCGGCATAGAGCCGCAGGCTTGCCGGTGTGCCGAACACGCCGGCGCCGGCCTCTGCCGCATTGACGAGCGCGCCGCCGAGCGAAGCCAGCGTCGCCCGGCCGGCAACTTGCGCGGAAAAGCTCTTGTCGAGCGTCAGATCGCCGCCGCTGACCAGCATCAGGTCGCCCTCGATGGCATAGGGCTCGGATTCGCCGATCAGCGCTTCATGGATCCCGACCTGCAGCGGGCCGCTGCCTGCGTGGAGGTGCACACTTCCGGAGGACTCGCGCAGGGCGCGCGCGAAGCGCAGCTGCGCGATGGCATTGTCGTTTCCGGTGAGCGTGGTTTCGCCGGCGATGTCCCACAGCTCGAGCCGGGCTGCCTGCAGCGCCGCCTCGGCGCCCAGGACGTGACGTGCCTGGTCGAGCCGCAGCGTGCCGTTGGGCAGTGACAGCGCGCCGCCGAGAACGATGTCCCCGGTCGTGTCCGGGTCGATCTGCAGGTGCAGCGTGGCGGCGCT
>QGUO01000238.1 GCA_003242495.1 Pseudomonadota bacterium
GGACGAGGCGGCGCGCCCTCGAGCCCGTCGCGCAGTTACGTGCGCCGGTGCCTCCTGCTTCTCAGTAACTCTACATAAGCTCCCGTCGGTACTGAGAAAACTTCCGGGCTTTCACATAAACCGGGAGCCGCTTCACACCTTTGAAGTCTGGGCCGTCCTAGGATCGATCGCGATGCCGGTCGGGGTACGGCATCCCGTGGGTCGCGGGCACGCCCTGCACCCCGGGCTTCGAACCGGAAAGCGACAACAATACCGGACGAGACCATGCACCGACTGCTCGATCAGCAGCTCAGGGAGGCGATGCGCCCGAACGGCGAAATCGATCTGCCGCGCCTGCTGGCAGCCGTCGACGAGACGTATGTGCGGGTCGATCAGGAGCGTCGTGGCGTGGTGCGCGCCATGCAGCTCATGTCCGACGAGGCCAATGCGCTCACCCGGGAGCTGAAAAAGAACACCGCGCGCCAGCTGCAGGCCGTGCTCGATCACGTCAAGGACGTGATCATCACCGTGGACGAGGCTGGCCACGTGGCCTCGCTCAACGCCACCGGACAGCGGGTCTTCGGGTATGTGGAGGCCGACGTGATCGGCCGCTCGCTCAATTTCCTGCTGCCGTGCCTGCCCGAAGGCGATGCGTTGCATGATGCGCTCGACCGGTTCGCCGCGCGCGTGGACGACACTCAGACCGACTTGGCGGCGCACGAGACGCTCGGCTTGCATGCCGAGGGCAAGCGGTTTTCCGCCGAGATCGCGGTCAGCAAGATCCAGGTGGATCGCCGCACCGTGTATATCGTCTGTCTGCGCGATACCACGGAGCGCAAGGCGGCGGAGGCGGCCCTGCGCGAGAGCGAGGCGCGCTACCGGCGGCTGTTCGACAATGTGCTCGAGGGCGTCTACAGCTCGACGCGCGAGGGCCGGTTCCTGTCGGTCAATCCGGCGCTGGCGCGCATGGTCGGGCTCGACTCGCCGAGCGAGCTGCTCTCGCTGCCGACCGACACCATCTACGCCAACCCCGCCGACCGCGCGGCCATCATCGCCAGGCTGGAGCGCGAGGGCGAGGTGCGCAACGCCGAGTTCCAGCTGCGCCGCGTCGACGGCACGTTGATCACCGCCGTCGAGAGCGCCCGTGCGGTGCGCGACGAGCATGGCCGACTCATCGCCTACGAGGGCACGATCTCCGACATCAGCGAGCGCAAGCGGGCCGAGACCGCGATCTTCGAGGAGAAGGAGAAGGCGCAGGTCACCCTGCAGTCGATCGGCGACGCGGTGATCACCACCGACGCCCAGGAGCGGGTGGAGTATCTCAATCCGGTGGCGGAGGAGCTCACCGGCTGGCGCTCGGCGGAGGCCGCCGGGCGCCCGCTCGGCGAAGTGTTCCGCATCCGCGACGAGGTGACGCGCGAGCCGCTCGCCACGCCCGCTTCGCGCGCGCTGCGCGAGGGCAGGGTGATCGCGGTGGCCGATCGCACCGTGCTCATCAACCGCCGTGGCCAGGAGATTGCGATCCAGGACTCGGCGGCGCCCATTCGCGATCGTTCGGGCGGCATCATCGGCGCCGTGATGGTGTTCCACGACGTGAGCAAGGAGCGCCGCCTGCGCCGTGCGCTCGCTTACCAGGCGAGCCACGATGCCCTGACCGGGCTCATCAACCGCCGCGAGTTCGAGAACCGCCTGAACGAGGCCTTGCTGTCCGCGCGCCGCGAAGGCCATCCGACGCACGTGTTGCTGTATCTCGATCTCGACCAGTTCAAGCTGGTCAACGACACCTGCGGGCACCAGGCCGGCGACCGGCTGCTCAAGCAGATCACCGGCATCCTGCAGACCTGCGTGCGTTCGGAGGACACCATCGCCCGCCTGGGCGGCGACGAGTTCGGCATCCTGCTCAAGAACTGCACCGCCGAGCGCGCCGCGCCGATCGCCGACTCGGTGCGCCAGGCGGTGCGCGAGTATCGCTTCCAATGGCAGGACCGCGCGATGAACATCGGCGTGAGCATCGGCTTCGTGGAGATCAACGCCGCGAGCGAAAGCATCGCCAGCATCCTCAGCGCCGCGGACGTCGCCTGCTACGCGGCGAAGGATGCGGGCCGTAATCGCGTGCACATGTACCAGCACGGCGTGGCGCCGGAGCGTCATCGCGAGATGCAATGGGTGTCGCGGCTGACGCGCGCCTGCGAGGAGAACCGGCTCGAGCTCTACTATCAGCCCATCGTGGCGATCGGCGCGACCCACGATGCGCGCGGGCATTACGAGCTGCTGGTGCGCATGCGCGGGGAGAACGGTCAGCTCATCCTGCCGGCGGAGTTCATCCCGGCGGCCGAGCGCTTCAATGTCATGCCCATGATCGACCGCTGGGTGGTGAGCCAGGCGCTAGGCACGCTGGCACATTACCGCACGGATGGCGATGCGCACGGCGGCTACACGCTCGCGATCAATCTGTCGGGCACCTCGCTCAACGACGACCGGTTTCTCGAGTTCCTGATCACCGAGCTGCAGAGCTACGACCTCAGTCCCGGCGCAGTGTGCTTCGAGATCACCGAGACGGCGGCCATTTCCAATCTCACCAACGTCGTGCACTTCATGCGCGAGTGCCGTGCGCGCGGCTGCCTGGTGGCGCTCGATGACTTCGGCAGCGGCCTGTCGTCGTTCATGTACCTGAAGAACCTGCCGGTCGACTTTCTCAAGATCGACGGTCAGTTCGTCCAGCACATCACCACCGACCACGTCGACCGCAGCATGGTCGAGGCCATCACCCAGGTGGGCCATGCCATGGGCATCAAGACCATCGCCGAGCGGGTGGAGACGCGCGAGGTCCTCGACTGTCTGGCCGAGATCGGGGTCGAGTACGCGCAGGGGTTCTACATCGCGCCGCCCGAGCCGGCCGATGCACTGAGCCGGATCACCTGCTCCACGCCGCAGCTCAGGCTCGCGCACCTGGCCTGAGGGCCGCCGGCGCGCCGGGTGCGCGGCGCTCGAGAGGGTGAGTCATTCGCGGCCACCGGTATTCGTGTGGAACAGGCGATGATCAAAGGCGTATACCCTGCGCTCGACCACATGTACCTGCGCGGTGTTGATCGGATCACGCTCCGGAATCGAGGCCCCCAGAAGGCCCTGCGCACCCATGTGCCCCCTCCTGTCGTTTGGCGAGACTAACTCGCAAACGGCGATGGCACAACGAGCGCCCTGGCGCCGACGCACCCTCGTCAGGGGCGCCGGGCGCTGCTCAGGGTGCGCTTCAGGATGGTGAACAAAGTCGGCTGGCTCGCCTGCAGCGCCTTGCGCGCGGCGAGCTCCGCCTGCTCGTCGTGGTCGCGCCGGGCACGGATGCAACGATGGACCCAACGGTAGTGGCCTTCGCCGGCGGTGTCGCCGGGCGGCAGGTCGGCGTCCAGATGTAGGGCCAGTCCCGGCTCGTTCAGCAGCAGCCATGCCGGGAAGTCCGCGGCGGTGAGCGCGGGCGCGTCGGGCGTCGCCTCGTCCTCCAGGTCGAGGAACCGATGCCATTGAGCGGTCAGCTCCGGCTGTTTCAGGCGCTCGATCGCCTCGTCGACATGGTCGGGGGCGCGCCAGCACAGATGACACCAGGCTTCGAGCGCTTCGAGGCGCTGACGCCGATGAAAGGCGCTGTTCGCCAGGTGCAGACACAGCGGCGCATGCAGCCACCACTCGGGCTCTGCGAGCACACACTCACGCAACGCCGACCAATCCTCGGCCTGGCTGAGGGCGAAGCTGCGATGCATGGCCGGGTCGCCGGGCATGAAGCGCGCATCCGCGAGCGCGTGCGCGAGGCGCCGCCACAGCGGCGCGAGCAGCTCACGCCATCGTGCACCGAGCAGGCGCTTGGCGGTCGGCGTGAGGTCGAGCAGCTGCGCGCGTTCCTGGCGCGCATCCTCGACGGGATGCTGCGCGCGGGTGAGCGCCGCCAGGAGCTGATCGAAGGCGGGCAGGTCCGCGTGGTTGGGCGAGTGGGCGTACAACAGGTCGAGCTGGCGTTCCGCTTCCGCCGCATCCCCGCGGCACAGCGCGCGCACGATGCCGTTCGTCAATGCGACCACGGGATTGTCGAAGAACAGGTCCATTTGCGGCGCCTGCTGCGCGGGCAGCCAGCGGCAGGCGATGAGCTCGCGCAGCCTGGCATCGGCGCTGATGCGCAGCGTCCTGGTTTCGCCGCCGTCGCCCTCCCAGACGGAAAACGTCTGGCGCTCGGCCACCAGGCCGACGCGTCGGGCGTATCCCGCGGCCTGCTCCAGCTCGGCGCGTATGTTGTCGAGACTGCCCATGAGCACGTCATCGAGCAGCTCGATGTCGCCGCGCCGCCAGGCCTCGTAGTCGCTGTACAGCAGTCGTCCGGTGTTGAACAACAGCTCGAGCGGCGTGAACGCGCCCTGTTCCATGAGTTGCGCATCGACCTGCGCCTGCAGTGCGGTGTCCGTATCGATCATGGTGCGAAGGGATCCGGTCGTGAAGGTCGGGTCATCGCCCGTCAAGGCCCGAACAGCGTTTCCACGTCGGCGTCGCTCAAGGCGTGCGACGTGGCGCCGGCGAGGCCGGGTGTGCCGGCATAGAGCCGCTCGGCCAGGGCGCGCTTGTCCGCCTGCAGCGCGAGCATTCGCTCCTCGACGGTGTCCTGGGCGATGAGCTTGTAGACGAACACCGGCCGGCTTTGGCCGATGCGGTGCGCCCGGTCGGTGGCCTGCGCCTCGGCGGCGGGGTTCCACCAGGGATCGTAGTGGATGACGGTGTCGGCGGCGGTGAGATTGAGCGCGGTGCCGCCCGCCTTCAAGCTGATGAGGAACAGCGGCACCGTGCCCGACTGGAAGCGCTCGACCACGGCCGCACGTTGCTGGGTCTCGCCGGTGAGCAGGCAATACGCAATGCCCAGCTCGCGCACGGCCGCTTCGATGAGGCTCAGCATGGTGGTGAACTGCGAGAACAGCAGGATGCGCCGGCCTTCGGCCACGAGCTCGGGCAACACGGCCTTGAGCCAGTCGAGCTTGGCGGAGGGGACGTGGCGCGAGTCGTCCAGGTCCAGCAGCCGCGGATCGCAGCACGCCTGACGCAGCTTCAACAAGGCGTCCAAAATGGTGATCTGGCTGCGGGCGACGCCCTGGCGCTGCACCAGCTCGCGAATGCGGCCATGCATGGACATGCGGATCCCATCGTAGAAGTCGCGCTGTGCGTCATCGAGCACGATGGTCTCGACGATCTCGGTCTTCGGCGGCAGGTCGTTCGCTACGGCGTCCTTGGTCCGCCGCAGGATGAGCGGCGCGATGCGCGCGGTGAGCGCCTGCATGCGTCGCTCGTTGCCGTCGCGTTCGATGGGCCGGCGATAGTGACGCTGGAACTGCTGCTCGCTGCCCAGGTACCCGGGCTGCACGAACTCGAACAGCGACCAGAGCTCGCCGAGATGGTTCTCGAGCGGCGTGCCCGTCAGGCACAGGCGGTGCTCGGCGCGCAGGGCGCGCGCGGCCCGCGCGACCTTGGCGCGCGGGTTCTTGATGGTCTGCGCCTCGTCGAGCACCACGAGATAGAACTCGTGGGCGAGCAGTGCCTCGGTGTCGAGTTGCAGCGCCGGATATCCGATGAGCACCAGGTCGGTGCGCCCTATCCGGTGAAAGCACTCTTTGCGGCGGCTGCCGTGCAGGGTGAGCAGCGTCAACTCCGGCGTGAAGCGCCGGATTTCCTGTTGCCAGTTGCCGAGCGCGCTCACGGGCGCGACGATGAGCGCAGGCTTGCGCAGGCGTCCGTGCGCCTTCTCGGTGGCGAGGTGCGCCAGGGTCTGTAGCGTCTTGCCGAGCCCCATGTCGTCGGCGAGGATGCCGCCGAGACCGTGGCGGCGCAGGCATTGCAGCCAGCCGAGACCCTGCGCCTGGTAGGGACGCAACGTGGCGCGAAACCCGGCGGGCGCCGGCAGCGGCGCCAGGGCGGAGGGCTCCTTCAATGC
>QGUO01000646.1 GCA_003242495.1 Pseudomonadota bacterium
CCGGCGCCGCACTCCGCCGCCGCAGGTTAGACTGACGTCGGCGCCGCCCACATCATCACGATCACGGCACCCGAAGCATCATTTCAAACAAAAAGGGGGAGACATGGATCAGGTACGCATTCGTCCATTGTGGGCGCTTCGCAAGGCGCTCGCAGGATGGGTCGCGCTCGCGGCATGCGCGGCGGCGCTGCCGTCACTGGCCAAGGAACCGGCGAGCGCGCAAGGCGCCTACACGCGCCTCGAGCCCCTCGCGCTCTACGAGGACGGGACCGGCCCGGGGTGGCACGACTGGCCCGGGAATCTGGGCATCGAGGAGGAGGGCGTCATGGGTGGGCCGGCCGGCGCCATTTTCAATGTGTCCGTTCCCACGCTGACCCCCTACCTGCCCGACGCGCGGCACAATACGGGCACCGCCGTCATCGTGGCGCCAGGCGGTGCCTTCCGGCTGCTTGCCATGGCGCACGAGGGTCATCAGGTGGCCGAGTGGCTGGCGCAACGCGGCATCGCCGCATTTCTGTTGAAATACCGATTGGCGCAGATGAAGGGGCCCGATGACTTTGGCGCCAGCATGCAGCGCATGCCCATCGACCAAGCCGGGGTGATGGGTGTGGCCGACGGCAAGCGGGCGGTGGCGCTGGTACGCAGTCGGGCCGCCGAATATCGAATCGACCCCGCGCGCGTCGGCATCGTGGGTTTCTCGGCCGGCGCGCATGTTGCGGCGGAGGTTGGGCTGAGCGCGGACGCCCGCGAACGCGCGAGCTTCGTCGCGCCGATCTACGGCGGACCGTTCGGCACGCTGCCGCAGCTGCCCAAGGCGGACTCGGACGATGCGCTGCCCCCCTTCTTCCTGGCGATCGCCGTCAACGACCCGGTGGTCGATCCTGGCATCGTCCTCGGTTTCACGCAGGCGTTGATCGCTGCCGGCTACGAGCCGGAGCTGCATCTGTTCAAGGACGGCGGCCACGGGTTCGGCATGACGCGCCAGGGCACCACGAGCGACCTGTGGATCGAGCAGTTTCATTGGTGGATGACCACGCAGGGTCTGACGCGCAAGCCCGGTGAACCGGCGCATGAGGTGAAGACCATGCCGGGCCCGGACTTAGGCGGCGCTCGCTGAGCGCCGCCTTCCCGGGGGCGGCCGGCGCACCCGGCCTCAATCCCGTTCCGGCAGCACGATCCACTCCGCCTCCTCGAACTCGCCGATGACGCGGATGTCGCAGTGCTGCGCCGCTTCGGCGATGATGGCCTGCACCGTGGGGTCGTGGGCGCGCTCCATCGCATCACGGTCGGCCTTGGTATCCCAGCTGGCGATTGCCAGCAGCGTATCCGGCCGGCCGATGGCGCGATGCAGGCGCGTCCCCCTGGCGCCGGGCGCGCGCTGGATGATCTCACTGGCCCGCACCCAAGCCTTCGCATACTGCTCGGCCGTGTGGCCCGGCTTGATGCGAACTTCGAACAGATACTTCATCGTTCGACTCCTCGGCTCTTCGGCGGCGCGGCAAACGATCCGGCACGAGCGTCGTTGCGGTGCACGGTGTGCGGCGGACCCGGGCTCGGGAGCAGAACTCTCGAAGGATGTCCTAGTTCTCGCCCCGCTCAGGGTCGGACGGCCTGCCGGTGCCGGCCCAGGGCGGCACCCACCCCTGGACCCCCCTCGGCGCCCCCCGCACCGGTGATGC
>QGUO01000647.1 GCA_003242495.1 Pseudomonadota bacterium
GTGCCAGTCCCGCCATCCTCGGTCGGCGCGGCGGGGTATGTCTATGCCATCACGACTCGCCTGCGCTGTGCGCGGCGGGCGGTGATGGACGGCGTGATCGACGGCCCGATCTCGACCGCTCCAGAGGCGCCCCCCTTCCGTCTCACCGGTTCTTGGCATTGGTCTGTACCGTCGTCACATGTTGGGGTATCGGCTCCTCCTGCTGACGCCGGCATGCACACTGACGCGAGGGTGGTCGTTGGCCAGGCACGCTGCCTGCCACGGGAATCCATCCTGCTCGCAGCCGAGCGCACCGGCCTCAGACGGTCGGCCAAGCCCCATCCTGTTCCAGATCCGAGGAAGGACCCAATACCGGTACATTGCGCCGGCGCAGCCTGCGTGCGATTCTGACTCCTCCGTCGGGAGCAGATCCGATGTCGGGCAAACGCAAGACCGGACGGCGCAGCACGCGCCAGTCAGCGACCAAACACCAGCGCGCCCACGCACGCCACGCGGTGCTGGCCACCCGCAAGCGGATCGCCAAGAAGCACCCTGGATGGAGAAGTCTCTACCCTGCCATCGAGCCCTATAACCGGGGCTGGTTGCGCGTTTCGGACGTGCACGAGATCTACTACGAAGAATGCGGAAATCCACAGGGCAAACCGGCCGTATTCGTGCATGGCGGACCGGGCGCCGGGGCGGATGTCCGGGCACGGGGATTCTTCGACCCCGACGCCTACCGTATCGTGCTTTTCGATCAGCGCGGCTGCGGACGCAGCCGGCCGCACGCCAGCCTGGTGGACAACACGACTTGGCACCTGGTGAGCGACATGGAGCAACTGCGTGAGCACCTCGGGATCGAGTGCTGGCTGGTGTTCGGCGGTTCGTGGGGGTCGACGCTCGCCCTCGCCTACTCGCAGACCCACCCGACTCGCACGAGCGAGCTGGTGCTGCGCGGCATTTTCATGCTCTCGACGTTCGAGCTTCGGTGGTTCTATCAGGAGGGCGCAAGCACCATCTTCCCCGACCGCTGGGCCGACTACATCGCTGTCATTCCGCCCGAGGAGCGTGGCGATTTGATTCAGGCCTTCTACAAGCGCCTGACCAGCGAGGATCGGGAAACCCGCGTGCGCGCCGCGCGGGCGTGGTCGGTATGGGAAGCGTCGACCAGCCATCTACATGTGAACGAGGACAACATCCTGAAGTGGGGCGAAGAGGATTTCGCCGTGGCGGTCGCGCGGATCGAGTGCCATTACTTCATCAACCGCGGCTTCCTGGAACGCGAGGACCAGCTGCTGCGCGGCGTCGATCGCATCCGCCACATTCCCGCAGTCATCGTGCAGGGACGCTACGACATCGTCTGCCCCATGCAAACGGCCTGGGCACTGCACCAAGCATGGCCTGAAGCGGATTTCCGTGTCGTCCCCGACGCCGGTCACTCGGCGTTCGAACCGGGCATTACCCACGAGCTCGTTACCGCCACCGACCGATTCAAGGAGCAATGGACACCCAGGTAGCGGGTGACAAGGAGCAACGGACACCCAGGTAGCGGGTAGCAGTGGGGATGGTAACAGGGACATCCATCACCCGGCGATGACGCGGCAATGGCGGACACCCATCACCTGACAATCATCCGTCTGACAATGGACACCCACCAGCAGGTAGCGAGGACAGCCATCATCTGGCCAAGAGGCCTGGA
>QGUO01000239.1 GCA_003242495.1 Pseudomonadota bacterium
CCGGTCGGCCGGCATGTGTCTGGCGGATTGCGTGGCGGGGAAACCCCGCGGCGTGAGGGGGACGCTTCAGTTCGGACGGGCGCCGCGCAGCGGCTGGCGTGCGGCGCCGGTGTCGGAGCGCGGCACGCCCATCGCTCCGCCCATCGATCGCTGACCGCGGTCGACCGACGGTGGCCGGGCGGGCGTCGGGCTCAAGGAGCGCGGCACCCCGAAGCCCGTCGAGCCGGGGCGCGTCGCAGGGCGCACCGCTCCGGGGCTGGCCGGGCGTGGTGTCGGATGGGCGCCCGATGCGCCGCCCGGGCGCGCCGCGCGTGGCAGACCTGCCGGCCCCTGGTCGAGCCCGGAGCGGCTGCGGATGAACTGTTCGCGCAGGTCGACGCGCGGCCGATCGGCCGGCTCGGCACGCGGGCTGGGCCCGATGTGCGTCGGCGGACGCTGCACCGGATTGCGCGGTCGCAGCGCCCCTCCCCGGGAGGAGGGCTCGACGCCGGGATGAACCCCGAAAGGCCGCGGCGGCGGGCGGAAAAAGTCCGCGCGCCCATCCTTGGGGCCCACGGCCCGCGGCAGCTCGTCGCGGCCCTGCAGCGCACGGCCGTCGCTCCGGTGAGGCGTACCGAAGATCAGGCTGGAACGCTCCGGGCGGCGGTCCGGCGAACGTCCTTCGGCGCGCCACCTGCGCAGCTGCCACTCGTCGAGGAACCGCCGTCCCCGATCGACATGCCGGCCTCTCGCGAAATGATCGCGCTCGACGGTCGTGATGGCATGTGGCAGGTGGCGGTGCCGGTAGTCGATGTGTCGTCCGCGCCCCAGGTAGACATTAGTGATGTAGGTATTGTCGACCATGAGCGTGTTGGAGCGGTTCACATCGCGGAAGTAGCGGTGCGAAAACCGGTGGCCAGGGATGTACACCTCACGGGGCCCCAACGGGAACCAGCCGACGCCATGTCCGATCGCGACCGAGACGCTCACGCCGCCCTGACCGCCGCTGATCCAGCCAACGAGCGCCGGCGCATAGACCGGCCTGAGGTGCTTCGGCCCGGGCACCCAGCACCACCCGTCGTGCAGATATGCCCAGCGACCATAATGAAAGGGTGCGAATCCCCAAGGGGCGCGGTCCACCCACGTCCAGCCCCAGGGCGCCACCCATGTCCAGCGACCGTAGCGATACGGCGCCCAGTCGGACGCCAGGTGGGTCCGGGGACGCCACACGTAGCCGTACTGCGGCGCATGCACCCATGTGCCGTGCTCGTCCAGATCCTCGTAGCCGATCACGTCGTCCGAGACGTAGCGGGCGGATTCGGCATGCTCGGCGCGCCGCTCGCGCTCATTGGCCCAGCGCTCGAACGCAGTACGCGCGCCGAGTGCGCCGATGTCGGCCACGAGGCTTGCAGTGCCGATGAAGACGCCTTCCTGATTGGCGCGCACCCGATGACGCTGGCTGGCGCTGGCGTTGGTCACCTCGCTCTCGCCGCTGCGTGTGCGCACCACGGTGCGCTCCCCGGCCTCGTTCACGCTGACCTGATACTCGCCGGGTCGAAGCAGCGCCACGGTGGCGTTCGGCGTGTAGATCTCGATCACTTCGTGCTCGGCGCGGCGGCGCAGGCGGACCGCGGCGGTGCCTTCGGTCAGTGACATGCGCAGGACGTCGTCGCCGAGCTCCGTAAACCCGAACGCCGTGAGCTGATCGAGGTGTACCCGCGCCGCGCCAATCTGCAGCTCGGCACGCCCGCCGCGCTCCACCCATACCTTGTCGCCCGTGGTGAGGGGGCGATTGACCAAGGCAGCGTCCCACTGCTCCGAGCCCGCCGGCGCCAGCGCGACATCGCCCTCGGCAAGGCTCAGCCGGGCGACCCGGCCCGGCGGATCGGCGACGGGCTCGCCGGGTTCCTGGGCGGCGGCCCCGAATCCCGGGACCCAGCACAGCACCGCGGCAATCACGCACGCGTACGGCGAAAAACGGCTGGCGCGACGCATCGGTTTGGCCTCGGTTCGGGGTGACCTGCGCCTGCAGCGCTCGAACTCTCGGTAGCCCTGCCGGTCTTTTGAGATCCGTATCACGGTAACGGTTCCCGGCATGATCCGTTCCACCGCGCAGCCGCCGCGCGCAATGGCGCGCGGCGGCTGGCGGACCGGGCACCGACTTTGGATAGACTTTCACCCATGAACGCTTTACGAGTCCACCGCCGCTTGGCAGCCGTGCTGCTGGGCGCCGCGTTGACGCTGGCCGGCTGCGCGGCGCCCGCGCCGGCGCCGGATCCGCGGCCGGCGCGCACGCGCCCGGCGGCGCCGCAGAAAGCGGTGGATGCACTGCTGGCGACGGCCCTGCAACGCTACACCGAGGGCAATGTCTCGCAGGCGCTGGCGGCGGCCGCAGCCGCCGCCGAGCAGGCGCCGCGGCGCGCCGACGTTGCCTGGCTGCATGCGCGCCTGTGCACGGCCATGCCGGGTTGCCAACCCGAGCCGTTGGACACGCGCCTGCGCACACTCGATCCCGGCAACGCAGCGGCCTGGCTGGGCGCGCTGAGCAACGCCCAGGGCCGGCAGGACCGCGCCGCCGAGGACCAGATCCTCGCGGTCATGGGACAAAGCGAGCGCTTCGACGTGTACTGGAACTCCATCGTGGCGCGCAGCGCGGTCGCGCTGGGCCAAGCGACGGCCCAGGGGCCGCAGGACCAGCGCCCGCCCGGGCCGGCAGGGCCGCTCACGGAGGGACTGGAGATCGCGACCGGTTGGATGTCGGCGCTGGCCGCGGCGGCGCTGCGCCCCGTGACCGACGCCTGCGGCCCACGCAGGTTGGCGGAGCGCGCCCAGCGCTGTGCACGAGTCGCCGAAGTGCTGCGCAGAGGGGACAGCTGGCTGGTGGAGGGAATCGGCCTGGGAATCGGTGAGCGCGTGTACGCGGCCGGGACGGCAGGGGCCAAGGCCGTCGCGGAGCAGATCCGCCGCTCGCGCTATCAGCGCGATCTGGCCGGCGAGCTCATCACTGCGCAGATAGAAAAGGAAAAATTCTCCAAGGAGCTGATCGAGCTGATGTTCGAGCTGCCCCGCGAGCAGGATGTGTTCCTCGCCATCCTGCGCTGGGCCGGCCAGCCCCTCGAGCCACCGCCGGGCTGGGCCCCGCCTGCGAGCCCGTAAGCCCGCCTGGCGCCTTACGCCGCCTTCTGTGCCGGTTCGCCGCCCAGGGCCTGCGCCAGGTCGGCAAGCAGCTGCGCCAGCTCTCCGGTCATGAGCGCAAAGTCGGCGTCGAACTGCTCCTCGGGTGAGATGTCGTCACCCTCCGCCTTGCCGCCGGCCATCTCGAGGAAGTCCAGGCGCTTGAGCTGCAGTTTGTCGGTCAACACGAAAGCGATGCGATCGTTCCAGGTCAGCCCGAGCCGCGTGGCGTACTTGCCCGATGAGATGTGTTGCTGGATCTCCTTGATCTCGAGCGGGTGACGCACATACCGGACCGTTGCCTTGGTCTTGTCGGCGCTCTGCAGCTCCAGGTCCTGGTCGATCGAGAAGCGCAGCGGCGCATCACCGAGCATGAGCCATGCGGCCATGGCCGACTGCGGCGAGCGCTCGGTCTCGAACAGAGTGACGGCAAAGCTCCCCAACGTGTCGCGCAAGGTCTCGACGAGTTCCTCGGCGCGCGCGACGCCCGCGGCATCCACGGCGAACCATCCGTTCGCGGGATCGATCCAGGCACGCGTCACGTGCCGGCGCGTCAATGCACGCGCGCGCAGCTCCTCGGTGACGCGCATCTTCAGTTCGCGCATTTGCCGCCGCCCGACGGGGTAGCCCTGTTCCTGCTCGAGCGCCTGCGCACGCTCGGTGGCGACCTGACGGATGATCGACGCCGGCAACAGCTTTTGATCGACACCGAGCGCGATCAGATGCTGATTGTTGACCGTGTGCACCAGTCGATCGTTGCCGCTCGGCGACACCCATCCGCGGCTGAACATTTCGAAAGCGCCGCACGGCTGCAATGTGCGACGCGCGAGCTGCTCTTCGAGTTCGGCCGCCGTAACCGGCCAATCCGCCGGCAGGCGATAGACGACGAGATTCTTGAACCACATGGCACCGGCTCGACACAAAGTGCCGGAGTATACGTGCCGATCCCCGGGTGGCCAGTACTTGACAATCGGCCGGAGCGAGCTGTCGCGGAAGGAACGAAGCCGCGGCAGGCCGCGTTGCACTGGCAATCATGGTGACCCGCACTCCATCCGCCGCCGATGCCCGACGCCGGCGCAACGCGACCGCCCGGGACGAGGCGAACGTCGTGATGGGCGTGCCGATCTCCAATGCAGACAAGGCGCTCTGGCCCGCAAGCGGCGAGGAGCCGGCCATCACCAAGCTCGACCTGGCGAATTATCTGGAAGCGGTGGGCGAGTGGATGATGGTGCACTTGAAGGGCCGGCCCTGCTCCATCGTGCGGGCGCCCGACGGCATCGAAGGCCAACGTTTCTTTCAGCGTCACGTCATGCCCGGGACTCCCCGGCTGCTCACGCGCACGCGCGTGGCAGACGACGACAAGCCGTACCTCCAGGTCGATGGGGTCGCAGGCCTGGCGGCGCTGGCGCAGATCGCGGCGCTGGAGCTGCATCCCTGGAACTGTCAGCCCGACGACCCGGAAACGCCGGGGCGCCTGGTGTTCGATCTCGATCCCGGTCCGGGCGTCGATTTCGACCAGGTCGTCACGGCGGCGCGTGAGCTGCGCGAGCGGCTCGAATCGCTCGGACTGGTCGCGTTCTGCAGGACCACGGGCGGCAAAGGATTACACGTGGTGACCCCCTTGGCGCGCGCGCGGGACGAGCGCCTCGACTGGGCACAGGCCAAGGCGTTCGCGCAGACCGTATGCGCACAGATGGCGCAAGACAGCCAAGGACGTTACTTGATCAACATGTCGAAGCGACTGCGCAGCGGGCGGATTTTTCTCGATTACCTGCGCAACGACCGCATGGCCACGGCCATTGCGCCGCTCTCGCCCCGCATGCAACCAGGCGCCACGGTATCCATGCCGCTCACCTGGCGGCAGGTCAAGGCCGGCCTCGATCCGCAGCGCTACACGCTGCGCACGGCGCCGCGCCTGATCGCGCGCAGCACGGCCTGGCAAACCTACTGCGAGGCCGAGCGCCCGCTGCAACGGGCGGCGCGCAAGTTGCTGGGTGGCCGCAGCGAGCGTCTGACCCGTGTCGCGAAGCGTGCCGCGAAGCGCGCCCGGGAGCGAGAGGCCGCGCCGACGGACCGGTGACGAACGACCCCGATGACGGCGCCGAGGCTATACTGGGACGCCATCCTGTCCATCGACACACAGAAGCCTTCGTCCGGAACCCGCCATGCCTTCATTCGACATCGTCTCCGAAGTCAACGCCCATGAAGTCACCAACGCCGTCGACCAGGCCAACCGCGAGGTGGGCACGCGCTTCGACTTCAAGGGTACCAACGCCAAGTACGAGCTGAAGGATCTCGTCGTGACCTTGAGCGCGCCGACGGACTTCCAGCTCGAGCAGATGATGGACATTCTCAAGCTCAAGCTCGCCAAGCGGGGCATCGACATCGCCTGCATGAAGGTGGACGAGCCGGTGATCAGCGGGCAGACGGCCCGTCAACAGGTGACGCTGCGCCAGGGAATCGACACCGAGCTCGGCAAGAAAATCCAGCGCCTCATCAAGGATTCAAAGCTCAAGGTGCAGGCTGCCATTCAGGACAAGCAGGTGCGCGTGAGCGGCAAGAGCAAGGACGACCTGCAGTCCGCCATCGCCCTGGTGCGCGGCGCCGGTTTCGATCTGCCGCTGCAATTCACCAACTTCCGGGACTGATCGCCCTGCCCGGAGCAGAACCTCGGGTTCAGGGCTCGGGTTGCGAATACGCCTGCCATTCCTTGCCGACGATGAGGCGTGCGCCGCGGCTGAAAGTCAGATACGACCACGCCCATTGCAACAC
>QGUO01000240.1 GCA_003242495.1 Pseudomonadota bacterium
CTCGAGGTCGGCTCGACGCTCGCTGCGTTGAGCGCCGCGAAGAAGGCATCGAGGCCGCTGTTGATCCCGGACTGATCGTCACCGAGCACGTGCTCGAGCTGCGTGAAGTAGGTCTGCGCGACGCTGCGCTGCCCGAGCTCGGAGGCCGCGCTCCAGAGCTGCAGGCTCTTGTAGCCGTCACTGAAGCGCTGCAACGCGGAGACCGCCACCCCGCTGCCGGGGCTGAGCCGGCCCTGCAGGGGCTGCACCGATCCGAGCACCACACCCTGGCGGGTGTAGCCCGGGGTCATGGCGTTGGCGATGTTCTGGCTGGCGGCCGACAACGCGGCCTGGGCGGCGAGCGCGCCGGACAAGGCATTGTGGATGATGCTCATACCTGCTTACCGTCGGCGTTCGGGCCGGCTGCGGATGGATGATCCGTAGAGGCGACCGCCGGCGCGCGATTCTTAAGGGGCGGCGCCACGGGATCCGGCAGCAACTGGCTCAGGATGACATCGGCGATGCCGAAGGCGCGCTGGGCGGCGAGCGCATCGGCGAGCGCCACGTCGGCCATGTCGAGCATGTCCTGCGCCGTGCGCTGACCGTAAATGCTGTCCTCGCCGGCGATCTCCCGGGTGGCGCTGCGCATCTGGCGCAGCATCTGGGCGATGAAAAAGCTTTCGAACTGCTCGGCCGCCGCGGCCGCCTGGGCGCGGTACTCGGGCGTGAAGCGTGAATCCGCCGCCGGCGCCGGCGGGCGCTCGGTGAGCCCGGCGGTGGCGACGGCCGCGCCCGGGCCGCTCGCGCCGATGAAGGCGTTCAGGGTCATTGCGCCTCGATCCCTCCGTTGTCTCTCAGACGGTGTCGCGCTGCGTGGCGGACCGTCAGATCACGATCAGCTCGCCTTCGATCGCACCGGCCCGATCCAGCGCCTGCAGGATGGCCATGAGATCGTCGGGGGTTGCGCCGGTGCTGTTGACGGTGTCGATGATGGCCTGCAGGTCGACGCCCGCCGGCCAACGGAACATCGGGCCGGCCTCCTGCTCGACCTCCACGTCCGAGCGCGGCACCACCACGGTCTCGCCGCGGCCCAGGGGAGCCGGCTGGCTCACTTGCGGGGTCTCCGAGATCACCACGCGCAGCGCGCCATGGGAGACGGCGGCCGAATGCACCCGCACGCCCTCGGCGATGACCACGGTGCCCGTCCGGGAATTGAAGATCACCTTGGGCGGCAGGTCGCCCACGTCGACCACCAGCGACTCCAGCGCGGCGACGAAGGCCACCCGGTCGGTGGGATCCTGGGGCGCCAGCACTTCCACGCTGGTGGCATTACGGGTCGTGGCGATCTCGCCGAACCGGCTGTTGATGGCGCGCACGATGTTGGTGGCGGTCTGGAAGCTCGGCAGCTTGAGGCTGAGCTGGACGGTCGGACGCGTGTCGAAATCACTGTCGATCTCGCGCTCGATGGTTGCGCCGTTCGGAATGCGCCCCGAGGTCGGCGAATTGACCGTGACACTCGAGCCGCTCGCGCCCTGTGCCGAGACCCCGCCGACGACCAGATTGCCCTGGGCGAGCGCATAGACTTCGCCGTCCGCCGCGCGCAGCGGCGTGAGCAGCAGCAGGCCGCCGCGCAGGCTCTTGGCATCGCCCAAGGAGGAGACCGTGACGTCGATGGTCTGGCCCTTGCGATAGCCGGGCGGGAACACCGCGCTCACCATCACCGTGGCGACGTTTTTCAGGCGCAGGTCGCGCCCTTCCGGCATGCGCACCCCGAATTGCTTGAGCATGTTCGCGACCGATTGGCCGGCGAATCTCACCTGGGTGCTGTCGCCGGTGCCCTGCAGGCCCACCACCAGGCCGTAGCCGAGCAGCTGGTTCTCGCGCACGCCTTCCACATTGACCAGCGAGCGCAACGGCTTGGCGGAACGCGTCGTCGCATCCTGCGCGGCGGCGCCCGGCGCGCCCAGCGCCGTCGCGAGCCACAGCGTGGCGAGCAGCATGGAACGGCATACCTTCATGGCGACCTCGTCAGAACGGCATCCAGGGGCTGGTGAAAAAGCGCGTCAGCCACCCGGCGGAGTTCGCATCGTTGAGCGGACCGCGGCCGGAGTACGCGATGCGCGCATTGGCGATGCGCTGCGAGGAGACCCGGTTCTCGCTGTCGATGTCGGTGGCGCGCACGAAGCCGGCCAGGCGCACGAACTCCTCGCCCTGGTTCAGGTACACGCTTTTCTCGCCGCTCACGCGCAGCAGCCCGTTCGGCAGCACTTCCTCGACGATCACGGTGATGGAGCCCTGCAGCACGTTTTGCTGGGTGCTCACCGCGTTGCCGCTGAACTCGCGCTCACCGCCGATGGCGATGTCGGAGTCGATTTCCCGTCCGCCGACCACCGCGCGCGGGAACGCGATGCTGCTCTGCTTGCCGAAGCGCGTGTCGGCGCTCTTTCTGGCCTGCGTGGTTTCCTGCAGCACCACGGTGAGCACGTCGCCGGGCCGGAACGCACGCGTATCGGCCACCAGCGTCCAGGGCACCTCGGGCGTGAACACCCCGCCCGCCTCGCCCTTGGGGCGCGGCGCCACCTGCGGCTCGCGCGCCGCCTCGTAGGCAGGCGGCGCCGGCGGCATCACCACGGCACAGCCCGAGAGCGCCCCGGCGCTCGCGAGCGCGATGGCGCGCCACGCGCACCTGAGGTTGGATGGGCTCAGCATGGCCGGCTCCCGGTCAGCGCATCGCCTGCGCGAGGTACTGCATCATGTTGTCGGCCGCCGAGAGCACCTTGGTGTTCATTTCGTAGGTGCGCTGGGCCGCGATCATCTCCACCATCTCTTCGACGACCTGGACGTTCGAGCCCTCGAGCGCGCCCTGCTTGAGCTTGCCGAGCGCATCCTCGCCCGGCACACCCTCGGTGGGGATGCCGCTCGCCAGCGTCTCCTGGTAGAGATTGTCGCCGAGGGCCAGCAGCCCGGCCGGATTCACGAAATGCGCGAGCATGATCTGTCCGATCTCGACCGGCGCCGCTTCCCCCGGCACCGTCACCGCGACCACGCCGTTCTCGCCGATGGTCACATCGGTGGCGTTGGTCGGCAGCACGATCTCCGGCACCAGCGGCAGACCCTGGCCGTTCACCAGCCGGCCCTCGGCATCGACCTGCAGCTGCCCGGCGCGGGTGTAGCCGATCTCGCCGTTGGCCATCAGCACCTGCAGGAAGCCCTGTCCGACGATGGCCACGTCCAGCGATTGGCCGGTGGTCTGCAGATTGCCGGTGGTAAACACCTTCTGCGTGCCCACCAGCCGTGTGCCATTGCCCAGCTGCACACCCGAAGGCGACATGGTGTCGTCGTCGTTGGCCGCGCCCGGCTGGCGCTCGATCCGATAGAACAGATCCTCGAACACCACGCGGTCGCGCTTGAAGCCGACGGTGTTGACGTTGGCGAGGTTGTTGGCGATGGCCTGCAGCTTGGCATCCTGCGCCTGCACGCCGGTCTTGCTGATCCACATTGCGGGATTCATGTCATGTCGCTCCTGTCGCTCCCGGGCGCCGCATCAGGCACGCAGCAGGCGGTTGCCTGCCTCGGCCATGGCGTCGGCGGCGCTGTACAACTTCATCTGCACTTCGAACTCGCGCGTGAGATTCATCGTGGCCACCAGCTCCTCGATGGCCGAGACGTTGCTGCCCTCGAGATGCGCACTGCGCACCTGCACGTCCGGATCCGCCGGCAGCGGCTCGCCCGTGCGGGTGACGATGAGGCCGGCCTCGTTCTTCACGACTTCATCGGCCGCAGGGCGCACCCGCTTGAGCTGATCGACCGGGATCAGCTCCTGCTGACCGGGCGCCTGGATGTGGATGATGCCGTCCGGTCCGATCTCCACACGCGTGTGCTCGGGCAGCACGATCGGCCCGCCATCGCCGAGCACCGGGCGTCCGTTCACGGTGAGCCGACCCTGCTCGTCCAGGGTCAGGTTGCCGGCGCGGGTATAGGCCTCCCCGCCCTGCCATTCGACCGCGAAGTAGCCCTGCCCCACGATGGCGACGTCGAGCTCGCGCCCGGTGGCGCGCAGCTGTCCCTCGCGCGTGGAGACCGCATTGGCGTGCAGGCGGCTCATGTGCCGGGCGTCATAGCCGTAGCCGCTCGTGACCGCCTGGCTGGTCGCGAGCTCGAGGTCGGCGCGAAAGCCGTCCGTGTTGACATTGGCCAGGTTGTTGGCGTGCACCTGCTGGGCGCGCAATGCGCGCTCAGCGCCGCTCATGACCGTATAGATGAGTGCGTCCACGACGGGCTCCGTCAGACGGCCTGCATGAGCGCGTGCATCATGTCGTTCTGCGTGGAGATCACCTTGGTGTTCGCCTGGTAGTTGCGCTGCGCGGACATCAGGTTGACGAGCTGCTCGGTGAGATCCACGTTCGACTGCTCCAGCGTGGACGGCGTGAGCTTGCCGGCCAGGCCGGCGCCCGGTGTCGAGTACAAGGCGGCCCCGGAGGCCTGCGAACTCATCCAGGCGGTGTCGCCGACCGGCGCAAGGCCTTCTTCGTTCGGGAAGGTTGCCAGCGCGATGGTGCCGGCGCGCTGTTTCATGCCATTGCTGTAGACCGCCATCAGCGTGCCATCCTCTTCGATCTGCACCCCGGTCAGCGCGCCCGAGGCATTGCCATTGGCCACGTTCACGTACGTGGCGCTGCTGCCGGCGAACTGCGTCGTGCCGGTGTAGTTCACCGCCAGCGACAGCGGGGTGGCGCCCGGCGGGGTGCCGAGGCCGATCGAGACGAGCGGCACGGTGGGCTGCCAATCCTTGGGAGCGGGATAGGGCTTGGGTGCGATGGGCACGCCATTGACCGTGCTGATCTGGCCGTCCGTGGTGAACGCGATGACGGCGGAGTTCCCTGGCGGGACCGCGGTGCCGGCGTAGATCACTTCCCAGAGCTCCGGCGTCCCAGTGACCGGGTCCGCCGGGATGTGGTTGATCGTGATGTCGGGGTGCGACGCCAGGTAGCTCGGATCGGAGGCGGTCGTCACCGTCCACGGGGAGCCGTCCACCGACACCGCCGTGGGGCCGACCTGGTTGCCGTCGAAAGTGTAGTAAACCGTCACCTCGTTCGTGTTGGTCTTGACGAAGTATTGGGTCACGCTGTGCTCGGTGCCGAGCGAGTCATGCACCACCGACACCGCCGAGCTGTTGTAGGTCAGCGGGTCGTCCTTGTTGAAGCCGCCGGTGCGCACGGCCCAGTCGGCCGAGAAGTTCCCGAGATACTCCAGGCGGTCGCTCGGCGTGGCGGGAATCTGCCCGGCGCGCACCACCAGGTCGCCCATCCTGCCGAGCGCGTGACCCTGCTCGTCGGCCTCGTAGCCTTGGACCCGGCGCCCGAAGGCATCCACCACATAACCTTCCCTGTCGACCGAGAAGATGCCCACGCGGGTATAGACCTCCACGCCCGACGCATCGCGGGTCACGAAAAAGCCGCGTCCCTGGATCGAGGCGTCCAGCGCGCGACCGGTGGTCAGCACGTTGCCGCCGATGCCGATGCTTTGGGTGAGGGAGGCGGCCTCCACGCCGGCGGGCTGGGTGCCGGCGTACATGGTCGCGAAGTTCACCCGGCTCGACTTGAAGCCATAGGTGCCGGAGTTGGCGATGTTGTGGCTGATGGTCGTCAGCTCATTGGTCACGGCACTGAGGCCGGAGAGCGCGATATTGAAACTCATGCGGGAATCCTCTGTTGGTTCCTGAATCGGTGGATACGCTGCGCTTGCGATCGCTCGCTCACGGTCAGTTGGGCGTGGCCGGACGGCCGTTGAAGGCGCTCACCGCCCCCGGCGGCACCTGGCCTAGATGCGCGACCTGCAATACCACGCCCTCGGCCGGCGACAGGCGCACCGCTTCGAGCGTCCCGAACACCTCGATGCGCGGCGCGGCCTGCTCGTCCGCGCCGACCACGCTCAGGC
>QGUO01000648.1 GCA_003242495.1 Pseudomonadota bacterium
GATCACCGGACCGCTCATCGCCTGGCTCATCAATGTGATCAATCGCCACTTCCGTCGCTACAGTCAGCGCATCCAGAACTCGATGGGCGACGTGACGCGCATCGCCAAAGAAGCCATCGAGGCGCCACGTGTCATCAAGGTGTTCAACGCCGAGCGCTACGAGAGCGCGCAGTTCGAGGCGGTCAACGAGCGCAATCGGCGCGCCTTCATGAAGCTGCTGCTCACCAAGGGGCTGTCGAACCCCGTGGTGCAGCTCATCGCCTCGATCGGCGGCGCGGTCGTGCTGTACGTCGCCACCCTGCAGGTGTTGCGCGGGGAGTTCAGTCCCGCGGATTTCATGGCGTTCATCGTCGCCATGATCAGCATCACGCAGCCGTTGCGCAGCCTGGTGAGCGTGGCCGGCCCGCTGCAGCAGGGCGTCGCGGCCGGGCAGAGTCTGTTCGAGGTGCTCGACGAGCGCCCCGAGCCCCCGGGCGGTGGGCGCAGGCTCGAGCGCGCGCGCGGCGCCGTCGAGTTCCGCTCGGCCGCGTTCTCCTACGCAGGCGGGCGCGGCCCCGCCTTGCAGGGCATCGACCTCAGCATTGCCCCGGGCGAGACCGTGGCCATCGTCGGTCGCTCCGGCAGCGGCAAGTCGACCCTGGTGAATCTCCTGCCGCGTTTCTACGACGTGCAGGACGGGATGGTGCTGGTCGACGGCTGCGATGTCCGTGAGTACGAGCTGAAGAGCCTGCGGGCGCAGATTGCGCTGGTGAGCCAGGACGTGGTGCTGTTCAACGACACCATCCGTGCCAACATCGCCTTCGGCAGCGAGGCCTCGCCGGAGGAGATCGAGGAGGCCGCGCGCGCAGCGCACGTGCTCGAGTTCGCCAAAGAGCTGCCGGATGGGCTCGACACCATGGTGGGCGATCGCGGCGTGCTGCTCTCGGGCGGGCAGCGTCAGCGCATCGCCATCGCACGGGCGCTGCTCAAGAACGCACCCATCCTGATTCTCGACGAGGCCACCTCGGCCCTCGATACGGAGTCCGAGCGCATCATCCAGGACGCACTCGAGCGGCTGATGATGAATCGCACCACGCTGGTGATTGCGCACCGCCTGTCCACGGTGGAGAACGCCCATCGCATCGTGGTGCTCGAGAGCGGACGGATCATCGAGTCCGGGACGCACGCCGAGCTCATGGCCCTCGATGGACAATACGCATCGCTGCAGCGCATGCAGTTCAACGCATAGCGGCGACTCATGATGTCCGCGTCCCACTGGCAGAGCCTCCCGGCAAGGCGATGTGCCGCCGCCGCGATGCACAGCGGCCCGGCATGAGCCTCGACACCACGCTGCAGGACCTGTGGTACGCGCGCCGGCATCGCTGGCTGCTGCCGGCGCTGTTGCCGCTGTCGCTGCTGTTCGCGCTGCTCGTCAGGCTGCGCCGTGCCTTGTACCGCCATGGCTGGCTGCGCACGCACCGGGTGGGGCGTCCGGTCATCGTGGTCGGCAATCTCACCGTCGGCGGCACCGGCAAGACGCCTTTCGTGATCTGGCTGGCACGTCAGCTCGAGGCGCGCGGCACGCGCGTGGGCATCGTCCTGCGCGGCTATGGCGGCGCCGCGCGCGACTGGCCGCGCGAGGGCACCGCGCAGTCCTCGAGCGAGGCCGTCGGCGACGAGGCGGTGCTGCTCGCG
>QGUO01000241.1 GCA_003242495.1 Pseudomonadota bacterium
TCATGCGTAGTCGCGTTGTCTCGGAGATAGGAATAGGAGACCGAGACATTGACTAGCTGCGGCGGGGGAGAGAAGAAGACAACAGGCGGGGGCACGCCGGCGCCGCCGCCCGCGACGCCGGCGTCGGCGGCGCGGGTGCGCACCCACCAGTCGTCGTCTTTGATCGCCTGCAGCAGGTGCTTGATGTCCCGCGCGGTGCCCAGGTGATTGAGCACCTCCACCGCGGCCCGCCGGGCATGCTCGTCCTCGTCCTTGAGAACGTCGATCAGGTATTTCATGGTGTCGGGGTCCTTGGCCCGGACCACCACGTCGATGGCCTTGTGCTGCACCTCCATGTCGGGGTCGCGCAGCATCTGGCAAATGGGGCCGATCTCCACGGGCCCGTCCACCGCGGCGAGCGCGTTGAGCGCCGCCTGGCGCACCAGCTTGTTGCCATCACGCAGCTGGCGCTGGATGGCGGTGCTGACCTCGGGAACGTTGAAGCGTGCCAGGATGTTGATGATGTGCACGCGCGCCAGGGTGTCCTTGCCCTCGATTCGGCTGACGAGTTCGGGAATGGCCGATTCGTCCGCCAGCTCGGCGACGATGCGGAACAGAGCGGCCTTCTCGTTGCCTTCCTGGCTATAGGCATGCTGCAGCAGATCGCGTACGGAAAACCGGTTCTTCTGCGCCGCGATGACCTCGAGCACCGCGGCTTTGGGCACCTCCTCGCGGCCGAGCAGCTCGAGCAGCAGGCTGGCGGTGTAATTCGTGCTCGCGGTGAGCGCACAGCAGATCGCGGCGACGGTACGCGGGTTGCCGTCGATCAGGCCCTGCGCCAGGACCGGGAAATTCTTGTTGTCGACGAGCTGGGTGAGGATGTCGACATAGGCCGCCGTTTCTGTCTTGTCGGCGACGGCCAGGGCGTCGAGGATCTTCGGAATGGCGCCGCTGCCCATCCGGGCAAGCTTCTGGAACGCCTTCTGTGCGTCCGGGTGCAACGCGTCGCCGATGCTGCGAATCTCCGCGATCAGCCGCTCGGCCCTCAGGTCGGAAATGAAGCTCATCGAGTGATCTCGGTCCCCATGTCATCGGCTCATATCGTCGGCCTCCGGCCTGTTTCGCCGGGGCGAGCCGCTGCCGTACGCGCCGGGAGCCATTCAGGATATGTGCCAGTATCGCAGGCTGCGGACGGTCGGCGATATAAAACCAAAGTCTGTGCAATGGCTTGCGAAGCATTATGCCATGCCATCCGTCGGCGCAGACGAGTCGCCCCGGGCGGGGCCCCGCCACCTGTGTGCCCGATCCGCTACAATACCCGTTTTGCCCGGCGCAAGGGGCGCCGGTGCCACACCCTCCGAGAGGCCTTCCCATGATCACTGAACGCGAGGCCGCGCTGCGCGGACTGCTCGAGCGCTATACGGAGCCCTATTTGGGCCTCGACCTGGGGCTCGCCCGTGTGATCGAGTCGGTGCAGGTCGGCCCCCAGGGCGCGACGGTGGCGCTGAAGCTCGGTTTTCCAGCGCTGCGCTACGGTCCGCAGCTGGCGGCAGCGGTGACCGCGCACTTGCGCGCCGCGGGCTGGACCGAGCCGGTCGACGTGCAGGTCTCGTGGGAGGTCGAGGCGCATCGCGTACAACGCAATCTCAAGCCCATCGGCGGCATCCGCAACATCATCGCCGTCGCATCCGGCAAGGGCGGCGTGGGCAAGTCCACCACCGCCGCCAACCTGGCGCTCGGCCTGGCCCACGAGGGGGCGGCCGTGGGCTTGCTCGATGCGGACATCTACGGCCCGAGCCAGCCGCGCATGATGGGCCTGGAGGGTGAGCGGCCCACCAGCCCCGACCAGAAGACGCTGATTCCGCCCCAGGCCCACGGGGTCAAGGTGATGTCGATCGGCTTTCTGGTCGATGCCGAGCAGCCGATGGTGTGGCGCGGCCCCATGGTTACGCAGGCGCTGGTGCAGCTGCTCGAGACCAGCCGCTGGGAGACACTCGATTACCTGATCGTCGACATGCCGCCGGGCACCGGTGACATCCAGCTGACGCTCTCACAGCGCGTGCCGGTGAGCGGGGCGGTGATCGTCACCACGCCGCAGGACATCGCGCTGCTCGACGCGCGCAAGGGGCTGCGCATGTTCGAGAAAGTGGCCGTGCCGGTCCTCGGCATCGTGGAGAACATGAGCACGCACATCTGCTCGAACTGCGGCCACGAGGAGCACATTTTCGGCGCGGGCGGCGGCAGGCAGATGGCCGAGCAATACGGCATCGATCTGCTGGGCGAGCTGCCGCTCGACATCCGCATCCGGCAGCAGGCCGACGCGGGCCGCCCCACGGTGTTGGCCGAGCCCGAGAGCGCGCTCGGGCGCGCCTACATCGACTTCGCCCGGCGCACCGCCGCGCAGCTCGCGCGCACCGCCATGAGCCCCGCGGCGGGATTTCCGACCATCACGGTCGAGGACACTTGATGCGTCTGATGCGTCGATAGCAGCCCGCGCCGGCCGTCCGCCCGCGCGGGGCCGCTCAGTCCTGGCGGAACTGCTTCGCCAGCTTCAGCCCCTGTCCCTGGTAGTTGGAGCGGATCTCCTGCCCATACAGCACGGCGGGCGATTGCGCCATGCGCTCGTAGCGCAGCCAGCCCACGGTCTGGCCGTGCTCGAGCAGGAAGGGGACCTCGTGCGAGCGTACCTCGAGCACCCCTCGACTGCTGCCCGCCCTGCGCGTCACCGGATTCCAGCCGAACCCGGGATCGAAGAAGCCCGCGTAGTGGACCCGGAATTCCCCGGCGCGGGTATCGTAGGGCAGCATCTCCGCGGCGTAAGCAGGGGGCACGGCGATGGCTTCCTTGGTCATGAGGATGTAGAACTCGTCCGGAACGAGGGTCAGGGAGGATCTTCTATGCCAGTAGATCGGCTCCCAGAAATCGTGCGGATCGTAGTCGCGCCGATCCAGGTCGATACGCCGCGTGTTCTTTTTTGCGCGCCATCCCACCAGTGAGTCGCGCTGGCGCGTGCCCTCGAGATCGACCGTGAACGACAGGATGCCGGGCTTGTCTGCGAGCCGCGCACCCGTTTGCGAATCGTCGTCTTCGACGATGCTCTTCTCGTCGAGGAGCGTCTTCCACTCCGAGGCGGTGATCGGTTTCGGGGTCAATCCACGGGTGCGTCGAAAGCGCAGCTGGTTGAGCCGGGTGCCGGCCCGCACGACCACGCTGAAGCTGCGTGGCGCGATCTCGATGTAGAGCTGTCCCTTGTAGCCGTCCTCGACCTGGTCGAAATGCGTCCCCCCGTCGGCGATCAAGCGCGTCAGGATGTCGAGCCGGCCGGTGGAGCTTTTCGGGTTGGCGAACGCCGCCACGTCGCTGCGCAGCGAGATGCATTCCGCGAGCGGGACCACGTACACGCGGCCCTTCTCCAATACCGCACCCTCCCGGAGATCGAGCCGGAAGCGCTGAAAATCGGGATCGAGCTCCTCCATTTTCTCCAGGACCTTGACGCCACGACCCGGGAGAAAGCTGGTATCGACGGGGTAGGCGTAGGGGCCGAGGCGCAGGTCGATACTTGCGGGTTGAAGCTGGTCGGGCTCGATGTCGCTGAAGATTTCCGCGGCCCTGATCTCTCCATCATCGACCATCTCGCGAATGGCCTGCACGGGCAGGATGCCGGTGTAGGCCGGTTGCCGTGCCGCTGCCTCGTTGACTCTCTCTGCTTCCATCGCTGCTGGACTCCGTGGGACCGCCTGCGGTCAGCGCCGCTGGTCCGCTGGGAAAAAGCGCTTGCTGTCGTCGTTGTGACCGTCGAGCCGGGCAAGGTTCACGGCGCGCGGAGGCGCTCGAGCTCGCGGCCGGTGTATTCGAGGGCCTTGAGCACCATGACCGTCTCCACGCGTCCCTTGCGGATCTGCTCGGCGCGTGCCGGGATGAAGCCGTGCTCGCGCGCGTGCCAGACCTTGGAGACCCGGCTCGAGCCGGGCCGGGTGCTTTCGTATACCACGGTACGCAGGTTGCCGAGCTGTGTCTTGATGATCTCGTTCGTGCCGCCCTGGTACGAGTAGCGCTTGATCTGCTCGTCGTCCACCAGGGGGATGGTGCCCGGCGCCTCGCCGCGCATGAGCGCCGTGAGCACGGCGATCTGGATCGACATGCGGTCCTGCAGACCCGGCTCGGTGGGCAGCGAGACCGCCTGGCCGCCGACCTGGCCCTCGACACGCCCGTTCTCCCAGTCGAAGCGCAGCTCGCCATCGTCTTCGCGGCCGCTGCGTCCGTCGTCCAGGCGCCACTCGAGCGGGCGCACGCCGTCGACGTCGATCTGCATGATGCTGCGCTCGACGGCGTTGCGGCTCACCACCAGGCGGGCGAGCAGGGACGGTTCGGCGCGCGTCTCGTAGATGTAGCGGTCGGTGCCGGGTTCACGGCGCAGCGCCACATGCAGCTCGCCTGCGCCGACGCCGCGGTATGTGACCGTGTAGGTGGCGTTGAAGGTTCGCAGCCCGGCGTCGTCCGCCGCCATGGCGGGCGCGGCCGCGAGCGCCAGCGTCGCCAGGCCCGCAGCCATGATCATTCCACCGAGGAGCTTGCGGAGCTTGAATTTGAGCAATCGTCGACTCCTCTGGCGTCCACCAGGACGGGATGGGCCAGCGGCCGGCCGTCGAGCCATGCCTGAACGCCACCGGGGCCGGGCCGCAGCTCGAGCCGTCCACGGGCAAACCACTCGATGGCCTGCGGGTAGATCCTGTGTTCCTGGCGCTGAACTCGGGCTGAAAGGCTTTCCTCGGTATCCTCTGCGCGCACGTCGATGCGTGCCTGGATAATCAACGGGCCGCCGTCCAGTTCCTCCGTCACGAAGTGCACGCTGGCGCCGTGCACGGCGTCGCCGGCCGCCAGCACGCGCCGATGAGTGTGCAGGCCCGGATACTTCGGCAGCAGCGAAGGGTGAATGTTCATCATGCGCCCCGCGAAGCGCGCCACCATGGGCGGCGAGAGGATGCGCATGAAGCCCGCCAGCACGATGAGTTCGGGCCGGAACGAGGCCAGCAGCTCGGCGAGGGCCGCGTCGTAGGCCTCACGATCGCGAAACCCGCGCGCCTGCAGGGTGCGCGTGGGGATGCCCATGGCGGCGGCGGTCGCCAGCCCGGGGGCATCGGGCTGATCGCTCACCACCACGCGTACGTCGACCGGCAGGCGACCGTCGCGCGCCCGCTCGGCGATGGCGCGCATGTTGCTGCCGCGCCCGGAGATCAGGATGGCGATCGGCAGGCGCTCGGCCGGTGCGACGCGCGCGTCCATCAACGGAAGACCACCCCGCCGTCGCCCCGGCGGACCTCGCCGATGACCACCGGTTCCGCGCCGCTGGCGCGCAGCGTCGCCATGGCCCGGTCGAGATGATCGGGCGACACGCACACCGTCATGCCGATGCCGCAGTTGAACGTGCGGTACATCTGCGCGTCATCGAGGTTGCCGACCCGCTGCAGCCACTCGAACACCGCCGGACGCCGCCAGGCATTGACGTCGAGCAACGCTTCCATGCCGGCCGGCAGCACGCGCGGCAGGTTTTCCGTGAGGCCGCCGCCGGTGATGTGCGCGATGCCGCGCACCGGCACCTGCGCGAGCAACGCCAGAATGGGCTTGACGTAGATGCGCGTCGGGGCGAGCAGGGCATCGTAGAGGTTGTCCTCGCCGAGGCGTGTCTCGGGCGTGGCCTTGGCCCGTTCGAGCAGCTTGCGGATCAGGGAGTAGCCGTTCGAGTGCGCGCCCGAGGACGGCAGCCCGATCAGCACGTCGCCCGCGCGCGTGCCGCGCCCGTCGACGATGGCGTCCTTCTCGACGATGCCGACGCAGAAGCCGGCGAGATCGTAGTCGCCCGGGGCATACATGCCGGGCATTTCGGCGGTCTCGCCACCGATCAGCGCGGCGCCGGCCTGCAG
>QGUO01000242.1 GCA_003242495.1 Pseudomonadota bacterium
GTAGTGTTGTAGTTAACTACAACACCATAGTGCTATATCGCTCTCGAGATGGAACACGACTGGAATGACAGCCAGCCCATCTACCGCCAGCTTCGCGACCGGGTGGTGGCCATGATCCTCGAGGGCGTGCTCAACGAAGGCGACCCGTTGCCCTCGGTGCGCAACGTCGCGGCCGAGTACCGTGTGAACCCGCTCACGGTGCTCAAGGGCTACCAGCAACTGGTCGACGAGCAGCTCGTCGAGAAACGCCGCGGCCGCGGCATGTTCATCAACGAGGGCGCGCGTCGCATGCTGCTCCAAGTCGAGCGGCAACGATTTCTGACCGAGGAGTGGCCGAAGATCATGGCCACCATCCAACGCCTGGGGCTCGACCCCGCGGCGCTGCTGCACGCCCCGGCGTCGCCGGGTGTCGGCAAGCCGGGTGCCGATGAGGAGGAGCGTTGAGCATGTCCCCCATCGATGCAACGGCGGTGATCCGGGCGCGCGCCCTGCGCAAGCGTTACGGCGCCACGGTCGCGCTCGACGGCGTGGATCTGCGCGTGCCCGAGGGTCGCATGGTCGGGCTCATCGGCCCGAACGGCGCGGGCAAGACTACGGCGCTCAAGGCCATCCTGGGCTTGACGCCCTACGAGGGGGAGCTGGTGGTCCTCGGCGTCGATCCCTGGCGCCAGCGCGAGCGATTGATGCGGGAGGTTTGTTTCATCGCGGATGTCGCGGTGCTGCCGCGCTGGCTGCGCGTGCAGCAGGCGCTCGACTTCGTCGCCGGCGTCCACCCGCGATTCGACCGCGCCAAGGCGGAAAGCTTTCTTGCCCGTACCGCGATCAAACGCCAAAGCCGCGTGGGCGAGCTCTCCAAGGGGATGGTCACGCAGCTTCATCTCGCGCTGGTCATGGCGATCGATGCGCGGCTGCTGGTGCTCGACGAGCCTACGCTCGGGCTCGACATCCTGTATCGCAAGCAGTTTTACGACACCCTGCTCAACGACTACTTCGACCATAGCCGCACGATTCTCGTCACCACTCACCAGGTCGAGGAGATCCAGCATGTGCTCACCGACGTGATGTTCATGAATCGGGGCCGCATCGTTCTGGACTGCAGCATGGAGGATTTGGAGGAACGCTACGTCGAAGTGCTGGTGCACCCCGAGCGCCTGTCCGCGGCGCGTGCGCTCGGCCCGATCCACGAGAGCCAGGTGTTCGGTCGCAGCGCGCTGCTGTTCGAAGGCGTCGAGCGTGATCGTCTGGCGCAGCTCGGTGAGCTGCGCTCGCCCGGCATCGCGGACTTGTTCGTTGCCATGATCGGTGGACAACACGGCGAACGGCCGGGGGAGGCCGCATGAACGCGACGAGTCTGACGGCGGAGGCTCCCGGAGAGGCGGTGAGCGCCACGCGACCGTTCCTCTGGCTGGTGCGCCGCGAGCTTTGGGAGCATCGCTCCATCGTGTGGGCACCGCTGATCGCCGCCGGGGTGATTCTTCTCGGCGCGCTGTTCAACGCGCTGAACCTGACGGGCAGTGTGCGCATGCTCGGTCAGCTGGAAGTCATGCCCCGGCGCGAACTGTTCGCCGTGATCCACAGCGCCATCGCCGGGCTCGTCGCCATTCTCATGTTCGTGGTTGCCTGGTTCTATGCGCTCGATGCCATGTACAACGAGCGGCGCGACCGCAGCATTCTGTTCTGGAAGTCGCTGCCGGTCTCCGATACCGAGACGGTGCTCGCAAAGCTGTTCATCCTGATAATCGTGGTGCCGGCGATCGCTTTCGTCGTGACCCTGGCGGTGCAGTGCCTGGTGGCCGTCGTCTTCTCGGCAACGATGCTGTTCGTCGGCGGGAGCGATGCCTCGTTATGGTCGCATCTGCCGCCCGCCTGGCTGGCCTTGAATTTTCTGTACGCACTGGCATTACAGGGCCTGTGGCTCGCGCCGGTCTACGGCTGGCTCCTGCTGGTCTCCGCGTGGTCGAGACGTCAGCCGTTCCTATGGAGTGTCCTGCCGATCTCGGCCCTGGTGCTGCTCGAGCGCATTACATTCGGGACCGGCTACATCGGCCGGGGGATCGGCCATCAAGTGATGAGCGGATTGCTGGTCATCGGCAGTCACGTTGGCGTCCCCGTGATCCGTATGCACGAGGAAGGGGTGGAGGTCATGCCCTGGGCCATGGACGGGCTCGATGCCGGCACGGGCCTGGACCAGCCGCAACTGTGGATCGGCCTGCTCGTGGCGCTCATCCTGGTCGCGGCCACCGTATGGATACGGCGTTGGCGCGAGCCGATCTGAGGGGTCCCAGCGAGAGTTCCCAAGCCCTTGGGCATGGGTAAGTCTTTGAATATGATGCAGCGATGGAACACGGACGCCGGGAAATGCGTTATGGTAATCCCCTGGGGGGTCCCCCCCGGGGCACAACAAGGCCCCGCGTGCACGGACGCCCCTTGTCAGGAGAACCCGCCGCATGGGTCGATTGGTCTGCGTATCGAATCGAATCTCTCTGCCGCGTAAATCTGCCGCGCCGGGTGGTCTGGCCGTCGGCATCCTGAGCGCCCTGAAGCGTACCGGAGGACTGTGGTTCGGCTGGGGCGGCGAAACGGTCGACCACGAGCCCGGCGAACCCGATCTGCACATCCGCGAAGGCGTCACGTACGCCACCATCGAGCTGCGCGCCAGCGAGTTCGACAACTATTACAACGGCTACTCCAACGACGTGCTGTGGCCGTTGTTTCATTACTTCCTGAAAGGGATGCATTACAGCGTCGAGCAACGCGACGCCTACGAGAGCGTCAATCGCACCTTCGCGCAGAAGCTGGTGCCGCTGCTCACCCCCGACGATCGCATCTGGGTGCACGACTACCATCTGATTCCGCTCGGTCGTCGATTGCGCGAGCTGGGCGTGCGTCAACCGCTCGGCTTCTTCCTGCACATCCCGTTCCCCAACATCGAGATGCTGCGCGTGCTGCCTTGCTACGCGGAATTGCTACGCGATCTGACGAGCTACGACGTCGTCGGCTTTCAGACGGAGAACGATTTGCAGGCGTTCCATTCTGGCATCGAGCACCTGTTCGGCGCCGAGGCGCTCAAGCCGGACGGGCGCATCCGCATCGGTGATCATGTGTTACGCGCCGATGTGTTTCCGATCGGCGTGGATGTGGCCAGCGTGCAGCGTGAGGCGGCCGAGGCGATCTCCACCGAGGTGGTGCGCCGCATGGTCGACAGCCTCATGGGCCGCAGCCTGATGATCGGCGTGGATCGGCTCGACTACAGCAAGGGGCTGGTGGAGCGCTTCGTCGCCTACGAGAGCTTTCTCGAGACCTATCCGGAGAACATCGGTCGCATCACGTACCTGCAGATTGCGCCGCTGTCGCGCACTGACGTGCGCGCCTATGCGGAAATCCGTCAGTCGCTGGAACAGGCCGCCGGGCGCACCAACGGCCGGTTCGCGGATACGGATTGGACGCCGATCCGCTATCTGAACCGCAATTTCCCGCATGCCACGCTGATGGGGTTCCTGCGTGCAGCCAAGGTGGGCTTGATCACGCCGCTGCGCGACGGGATGAACCTGGTCGCGAAAGAATTCGTCGTCTCGCAGGATCCGCAAGACCCCGGAGTGCTCATCCTGTCGACCCTGGCGGGCGCCGCGCGCGAGCTGACCGGAGCGTTGCTCGTGAATCCCTACGACACCCGAGCCGTGAGTCATGCCATGCGCGCCGCGCTCGAAATGCCGCTGCCCGAGCGGCGCGAACGCTATAACGCGATGATGCAGGTCTTGAAGCGCAACGACATCAATGCCTGGACGCGGCGTTTCACCGAGGCGCTCGAACACGTCCAGGGCGGCAGCTCGCGCGTGCGGGTGTTGGGCACGACGGCCTGACGCCCACCTGACCGGATTCGTCCATACATCGCTGCGTGAGCGGTGCGCGCCGCAACGCCGCAGCGGCGGGCCTTCCTGGTTACGCTTGTGCCTCCGAGAGCGTCGCTGTCGGCACCTTGGCGGCTTCCGGCGGCTGCATCTGCGTCACCCACAGCTTCTGGGTTGGGTAGGCGAGCGTCACGCCGGCGCGCTCGAACGACTCGACGATGGCCAGGTTGATCTCCTGGTGGATGTCCATGTACTTGTTGTAGTCGGGGGAGAGCACGTAGTACACCGCCTCGAATTCGAACGAACCGTGGGCGATCCTGGAGAAGTGGCAGCGATCGAAGCGCACGTCCTCCTGGGACTCGATGGCGCTGCGGATCATGTCGGCGATCCGAGCCAGCTGCTGGTGAGGCGTCTCGTAAGTCACGGCCACGGCGAACACCACGCGCCGCTCGCGCATCCGACCGTAGTTGCGCACCCGGCTGGACAACAGGTCGGCGTTCGACATCACGATCTGCTCGCCGGTGAGGCTGCGCAGGCGCACGCTCTTGATGCCGATGTGCTCGACCGATCCCAGGAAATCGTCGACGATCAGGAAATCGCCGATCACGAACGGCTTGTCGAGCGTGATCGACAGCGACGCAAGCAGATCGCCGAGCACGTTCTGCACCGCGAGGGCGACCGCGATGCCCCCGATGCCGAGCCCGGCGATGAGCGCCGTGATGTCGATGCCGAGATTGTCCAGCGTGAGCAGCAGCACCATCGCCCAGATGAGTGCCCGCACGATGAAGCCGATGATGCCCAGCGTGCCCACCGCCGCGCGGTCGGTCTGCATCTGCTGGCTGCGCCTGCGCTCGAACCAGGTCAGCACCGCTTCGCTGGCCCACAGACCGACCTGCCAGAACGCCGCGATGGTCATGGCCGTCGCGGACGTGCGCGTCATGCCTGGGGGCAGGTTCAGTGTCAGCGTGCCGAGGAATACCGCAAGCACGACCAGGAACAGCGTGGACGTACGACTGGCGACTTTGAGCGGCAGCTCGAGGAACTCGGTGCGCTCGGTGGTTCCCATGCGCGCGTAGTTCGTTCTGATGATGCGCCGGGCAATCAACCCGATGACCAGTGCCACCAGGGCGATCGCCAAGGCGCTGCCCCATTGCGTGAGGTCGTTGCCGAGATACCGTGTCTCGGCCAGTTCGACGAGATCGGTCATCACGCCCTCCTCATGTGGGCGAGCGGCGAGGGGAGCGTCGACCGTAACGAATCGGCCCCGCAGGAGCAAGGGCGGCGCACCATGCTAGGATCGCGCCTCGCATGCTGCTCGAACTCGAATCGCAACCTCGAGCCGGTTCCCAGTCCCGGGATGGCGCGAACGATGTCCAGGCAAGCGCCGGTGCTGCGCCCGGCGATGTCGTCACCCTGCGCCTGCACGGTGCATGGTCATTGGACAACCTCGCCGAGGTGGAGGCGGCCCTGGCTGCACTGCCGCGCGCGGCGCCACGGCGAGTGCGGGTGGATTGCGGCAATTTGGAGCGTCTGGATCTGTCGGCCGCGTGGCTGCTCGAGTGCTGCCTGGAGTCGCTGCGCGCAGCCGGGGCCTCGGTGGAGTTCGTCGGTGCGCGTCCGCATCAGTTCGAGTTCATCCAGGCGATGAGCCGCCAAGGGCCGTCGCAGCCGACACCGGCGCTGCCCGCCGGCGGACGGGCGGGCATGCGTGACATGGTCGCGGCGCTTGGGCGTGAGGCCTTTCGACACGCCGGCCAGACACGCGAGGCCGTGGGATTCTTCGGCCGCATCGCCGTGACACAGGCGCGCGCCCTGCGCAGCGCGCGGCACCTGCGACTGCCCTCGATCGCTCGTCATGTATATGAAACGGGCATCCAGGCCATCCCCATCGTGGCGCTGATCGCGTTTCTCATCAGCGTCATCGTGGCCTATCTCGGCGCACAGCAGCTGCGCACCTTCGGCGCGGAGATCTTCACTGTCGATCTGGTCGCCATCGCGGTGCTGCGCGAGATGGGCGTCCTGCTGACGGCTATCATCGTCGCTGGCC
>QGUO01000706.1 GCA_003242495.1 Pseudomonadota bacterium
TTTTCAGAAAATAGCCGGCATTATTTAATAGCTTTAATAATCCAATAGCCTTTTTCTTTATCTACAACTGTGACTTCCTTAAACTGTTGCGACAAGTGATCTACTGTAGATGGCGCCCCTTGTTTTTTTTGGATGACGACCCACAGCTCTCCGTCTTCTTTCAAAAGCTCAAAAGCTCTATCATAAATACGGAAAATGGTTTGTTTACCGGCACGAATTGGAGGATTCGTCAGAACGACAGCGACTTGATCTGTTTCGACAGATGAAAGTGCATCACTCTCATAAATTCGTACATTTTGAACCCCGTTAAGTTCCGCGTTTTTGCGCGATAAATTTAACGCACGATCGTTCACGTCCATCATATGAACGGTACGATCTGGGTAACTTTTAGCGATTGATAACCCAATCGGTCCATAACCACAACCTACATCCAAAATATCTCCTTCTACAGACGGTAGCTCGAAACGGTCGATTAGCACACGGGAGCCAAAATCTACTTCGCTTTTACTAAAAACGCCTGCATCGGTTTCGAAAGTGAAGGAAAATCCTCGAAGCCTAAAATTCCATCTACGTGGCTTACTCTCAACCTCAGGGTTTTTTGAATAATAATGATCTGACATAATTGCCCTCCATCACGTAAAATGAAGAAAAAGCTCGTCAAAATTGACGAGCTTTTTCATAAGTTAGTAGAAATTATTTGAATTCTACAGATGCGCCAACTTCTTCAAGTTTAGCTTTGATTTCTTCAGCTTCTTCTTTAGAAGCGCCTTCTTTAAGAGCTTTAGGAGCGTTATCTACTACTTCTTTAGCTTCTTTAAGACCTAAGCCTGTGATTTCGCGAACTACTTTGATTACTTTGATTTTAGAATCGCCAGCAGAAGTTAAAACTACGTCGAAATCAGTTTTTTCTTCAGCAGCACCAGCAGCAGCACCAGCTACAGCTACAGGAGCAGCAGCAGTTACGCCGAATTCTTCTTCGATTGCTTTTACTAAGTCATTTAATTCTAAAACTGTCATCTCTTTGATTGCAGCTAAGATTTGTTCTTGGTTCATTATGAGTTCCTCCTATTTGGAATCTGATTTTTTGTATTTTTGATGCACCCTAAGATGCGGTGAAGATTAAGCAGCTATTAAGCGCCTTGTTCTTCTTTTTGATCTGCAACAGCTTTTGTTGCAAGCGCAAAGTTGCGCATTGGTGCTTGTAGCACTGATAAAAGCATAGATAGTAAACCTTCGCGTGATGGAAGTTCTGCTAATGCTTTTACTTCTTCTAAAGAAGCGAAGTTACCTTCGATTAAACCAGCTTTAATTTCTAAAGCTTCGTTTTCTTTAGCGAAGTTGTTGATGATACGTGCAGGAGCAACTACGTCTTCGTTAGAGAACGCGATTGCGTTAGGACCTGTAAGTACTTCGTTAAGTTCAGCGTGACCAACTTCTTCAGCAGCGCGACGAACCATAGTATTTTTGTATACTTTGAATTCTACGCCAGCTTCACGTAATTGTTTACGTAGTTCAGTTACTTGTGCAACTGTTAAACCACGGTAATCAACTACTACAACTGAAGCTGCAGCTTTGAATTTGTCAGCGATTTCTTGAACAACAGCTTGTTTTGCTTCTACTGCATTGCCCATTATTGACACCTCCTATAAGAATGAGTCATTTATAC
>QGUO01000649.1 GCA_003242495.1 Pseudomonadota bacterium
GGGCTGGGGCGCATTGCCGGCCTGGTGGTGTGGCGCGACCTGAAAATGGCCTTGCGCCACTGGGACCAGGTGCTGCAGCCCCTGATCTTCTTTGTCATCGTCACCACGCTGTTCCCGCTCGCCATCAGTCCCGCGCTCGACGACTTGCGGCGCATTGCCCCCGGCGTCGTTTGGGTGGCGGCCATGCTGGCGTCGCTGCTGGCCCTCGAATCCCTGTTTCGCGGGGACGTCGAGGACGGGACGATGGAGCAGTGGGCGCTCTCCGGACAGCCGCTGTCGGTATTGCTCTTTGCGAAGACGGCCGCACATTGGCTCCTGACCGGGCTCCCGCTGGTGCTGATGTCGCCGATCGTGGGAACCGCCCTGGGCATGCCGCGGTCTGTCTGGCCGGTACTTGCCGGTTCGCTCGCCCTGGGGACCGTCGCTTTGAGCATCCTCGGGGCCGTAGGGGCTGCCCTGACGGTGGGTGTCCGCCGCGGCAGCGTGCTGCTCGCCCTGCTGGTGCTGCCGCTGGAGGTGCCGGTGCTGATTTTCGGGGCGCGCGCCGTGGACCTCGCGATGCACGGCGAAGCCGTGGCCGGTCCGTTAAACTTGCTGGCTGCGATCGCATTGCTGTTCGTCAGCCTCGGGCCGCTCGCCATGGCGGCCGCGATGCGCATTAGCGTGGAGTCTTGATCAAAATCCCATGTGGCTCTGGTTTCACAAACTCGCGTCGCCGCCGCACGCCTTCCGGATCGCCGGGCAGCTCAGGCCATGGTTTTTCTGGCCGGCCATCGCGCTGCTCGTGGTGGGCGCCTATGGTGGCCTGGTGCTCGCGCCCGAGGATTACCAGCAGCGCGACGCGTTCCGCATTATTTATGTGCACGTGCCGAGCGCCTCGCTGTCACTGATGGTGTACACCATCATGGCGGTGGCCGCGGCCATCGGGCTCATCTGGCGCATGAAGCTCGCCCATGCGGTGGCGGCGGCCTGCGCCCCGGTGGGGGCCTGGTTCACGGTGCTCGCGCTGGCGACCGGCTCCATCTGGGGCCGTCCCATGTGGGGCACCTGGTGGGAGTGGGATCCGCGGCTGACCTCCGAGCTGATCCTGCTGTTCCTGTACCTGGGCTACATGGCCTTGCGGGCCTCGTTCGAGGACACCCAGCGGGCCGACCGCGCCAGCGCGGTCCTGGCCATCGTGGGTGTAGTCAACGTGCCGATCGTGAAGTACTCGGTGGTGTGGTGGAATAGCCTGCACCAGGCCCCGAGCATCTCCAAGCTCGATGCGCCATCTATAGATTCGTCAATGCTTTGGCCTTTGCTCCTCATGATCGCCGCATTTGTGCTCTACTTTGCGGCGGTGCTCTGCGACCGGCTGCGAGCCGAGATCCTGAGACGGGAGCGCAACGCCGGCTGGTTGAGTCAAGGCCTCGCAATATCATGAGCTTAAGCGAATTTCTTCACATGGGAGGTTATGGCGGGTACGTCTGGTCGTGCTACGCCCTGGCGGCGGCCGTGCTGATCGGCAATGCCTGGGCCGCCCGGCGTCAGCTCGCCGCGCAGCGCCGCAGCGCCGAGCGCCGCATCCGGGCCGCCCAGGTCGACGCAGACGGCGCGGGCCAGGTGCCCGCCAGTCCTGCCGGGAGGGTGGCCTCGTGACGCCGCGCCGTCGTCGCATGGTGC
>QGUO01000650.1 GCA_003242495.1 Pseudomonadota bacterium
CTCGCGGGGCAGCACGCGCGTCAACCGTTCGCTCAGCACCTCGAGCGTGCGGTCTCCGGCGGCATGCCCGAACGTATCGTTGATTTCCTTGAAGCGGTCCATGTCGAGATACAGCATCACGATGCTGCGGTCGGCGCGCCGCGCGCGTGCGATCGCCTGTTGCAGCATGTGCTGGAACTGCATGCGGTTCGGGATCTTGGTGAGCGCGTCGTAGCGGGCGAGGTAGCGGATGCGCCGCTCGGCGCGCTTGCGATCCGTGATGTTGCGCACCACGAAGATCGTGCCCTGGAACTGTGGATCGTCGGCAGCGATCGGCGCCGCGGACAGCGACACCGGGATGGTCTGTCCGCTGCGCGTGGCAATCACGGTCTCGCGCGCCTCCACGGGAGTGGTGGGTGAGAACGTGTCGCGCTCGGGCGCGGCGATCAAGGACGCGAATGGCTTGCCCGACATGTCCTGCTCGCTGTAGCCGAACAGGCGCACGGCTGCATCGTTCATGCGCTTGACGAGGCCGTCCGGGGAGGTCACCAGCACGGCGTCGTTCATGCTGTTGAGCACGGTCGTGAGATAGTTCTTGGTAATCGTGGTCTGGCGCAGCTTGAGCCGCATACGATCGAGCGCCGCCTCGAGATCGGCGATCTCGCCGTTACTGGTCACGACGTGCGGTCGGGTGTAGTCGCCCTCACCGATGCGCTCGGCCGAGCGGATCAGCTCGAGAATGGGCCGCTCCACGCGGCGCGCGATCGACCAGGCGAGCGTCGCGAGCAGCGCGATGGTCAGCACGCCGAACACCGCCACCGCCCACAGCCAGCGATCGAACTCGTTGCGCTCGAACGCCTCCACGCGCGTGCGTACCGCCTGCGCGGCGGCGCCGAGGCCGGGCCGTCCGACCTCGACTTCGAGTGTCGCGCCGCGCGCCGCGTCGAGCTCGCGCCGCGCGGCATGACGCTCCGCTCCGGTCAGCTCGAGCACCCAGGGATCGGCGCGCGTGTCCGCGAACAAGGGCTGCCCGCTGGCGTCGCGTACGGTTGCCTTGACAACGATGGAGTGGCTCAGCAGCGCGGTGCCGATGCGGCGTACCGCCGCGAGGTCGTCCGCGCGTAGCGCGGCCGCGAGCGGCTCTTCGTAGCCGGACATGAGCGCTTGCGCTTCGACCGCCAGGCGCGCGGTCTCGGTCTCGATGAGCGACTGCTCGGCTTCGATGCCGAGACGCTTGCCGGCATCGAGATGCTCGACGTACTCCAGGGCAAGCAGCGCAAGTGCGATTGTCGCGCCCGCGGCCAGGGCGATGGCGATCAATCGGACTTTCAAGCCGCGCGATTTCAATCTGATCTCTTGAACGGCGCCGCCGATTGGACGGCAAGCCATCATACCCAGGATTTCGTCTTGCGGGAGTTCTGTATTGATGTCGAATTTTTTGACATGCTGAGATCGGTTGCCGCTTGTCAGATGATCGATCGCAGGTCCTCCCGCAGGCCGGACCTCGCGGTGTCGCCGGGGTGATGGAGCGACGGCGGTCCGTGGAGAACGCCCCTGGCGGGTCGCGAGCCAGGCCGTGCAGGGGCCGGTTCATCGCCGCCCGTCTGCAAGCTGAGCCTGCCGCAGGCGGTCCGGGCTTGCACGCTGGAATTGGCCCGGCGCGCCGGCCGGATGGGCGT
>QGUO01000651.1 GCA_003242495.1 Pseudomonadota bacterium
GCTCGATGGCGCCGCCATGGATGGCGAGCGCCGAAGCGACCAGGCTGCGGGTATTGACCTGACTCGTGCCGCCGAAAACGATCCCATTCCGGTTGATGAGGTAAACCTGGCCATCGGCCTGGATCGAACCGTGGATTTCCGAGGGACGCGCCTGTGGATCGTTGACCCGGTTGAGCACCGACCAGTCCGCATTCTGCTCGAAGCGGACGGTGGTATTGCGTCCGACATTGAACGTTTCCCAATTGAGGATGGCCTTGTCCGCGGTCTGCTCGATCAGGACCGTCGTCTGGTCGCCGACGACGGTCTGCACGGGGGCCTTGGCATTGGACCACCCTGCGGAGAGCGCGTTGGTGTCGATTTTCAGGCCGCCCTCGACGAGTCCATCGGGGATGTCGGACGGGGCATTCAGCGCCGCCCGACGCGCAGCGACCTGCGCCGCCTCTCGGGCAGCGATCATGCGCGCGGCGAAGTTCAGGTCCTGGATGGAGCGCTGGAGGCGCTCGCGGGCAACCTGCTGCCGCTGCGGCGGCCTCGACAAAGAGGACTCGGGCCGGCCGCCGAGCGACTGTGCGGTCGATGCCGCCGCGCTCTGCGTCGCGCCTTTGCTGGCAAACCACGCCGGGCTGAAGGCCTGTTGTGCCTGAACCGATCCAGCGCCGGCCGTTGCCAATACCAGCGCAACGGCACGCGCCAGCGGCGTGACCCGGGAAGACGGCGAGCGGCCGTTCGGATGAAGATTGGCCACAGTGGCTCGTGTGCGTCTGCTCATACCCTGCCCCAGCGATGGCTGCTACTGTGCAGTGCGACCATTCAGCACTGCCTCACGGCAATAGAGACGGCGCTCGGTCATTGCGACCGACGAAGGACGCGCCTCAGCTCAACAGCACGATGCCCGCGGGCAAGGTCGTGACCTTGGCGCCATACCCTACGCGAATGAGCTCCACCACCTCGGCAAGCTGGTCGAGGCGCACCTGTGCCTGCACCCGGCGCCGCCCAAGCTCGGCATTGGTCACGATGATTCGGCCGGGCCGATAGCGATTGATCTCGTCCACCACCGCCGTCAGCGGCTCATCGTTGAAGATCAGCATTCGCTCCCGCCAGGCGGTGACGATCGCGGGATCGGCAACGGTCATCAGCGCCTCTTGTGACCCGGAATACGTGATCTGCTGCGCCGCTCGCGCGACGAGGATGCGATCTGCGCGCCGCAGCTCGATGGCGCCCTCGAGACAGGTGACACACACGCTCGGTCCCGTTGCGCGCACGTTGAAACGGGCCGCGCCCGATGCCGTCACCTCGCCGGCGCCGGCAGTCACCACGAAGGGCAGCGGCAACCCGGAGGGCAGCCGCACCTGCGCTTCGCCCGTCACCAGCTCCAGGGCGGCGACCTCGCCCGTGTCGGCGCGCCGCACGTTGATGCTGGTCCGTGTATTCAGGTCGACGACGACGGCGCCCAGAACGATCTGGCGTTGTTCGCCGATCCCCGTTCGCAAGTCCGCCGTGAGGCTCGACCAATCCGGCCAGAGCTGCAGCGGCGGGGGCACCCCGAGAAAAGCCCCCCCGCCCCCCCCCCACCGCCCCCCCCGGGGGGGACGACGGCCCATGGGGGGGCCGGGGGCCAACGGGGGCCAGGGGGCGCGGCCCCACCCCCGCCCCGGCGG
>QGUO01000698.1 GCA_003242495.1 Pseudomonadota bacterium
CCGGCTACCGGCCGAGCCGCCTGGTGAAAATGGACATCTTGCTCAACGCCGGGAAGGTGGACGCCCTCAGCGTACTCGTGCACCGGACCGGGGCGAGGAAAGGGGCCGGGGACTTTGTCAAAAAATACGATCCTATCGCGGAGATCATTTCGGATAAAGTGAATGCGGAAGTCCCTTCTTCGCATACAGGCATCGTAAAAGAAATCATCGGAAAAGAAGGGGAAACCTATCCTGTCGGCACGGTCATTTGTACGATTGAAATCTCCGAAGAAAAGGAATCCAATATAAGCGAAGCGATCCGGAATGCGACAAAATCCGATTTGAAAGTAAAAATCAATGAACCGGACTACGGTCAGTTGATTCCAAAACAAAAAAGCCGATATTCTCCGGCGGTATTGAAACTTGCCAGTGAACACAAAATTGATTTGGAGAAAATAACAGGAACCGGATTGAATGGCCGCATTACAAGAAAAGATGTGCTGCAATACATTGAATCGCAAAAAGACATGAGCCCGGTTTCCGCTGGGACAACTTCAAAAGAGATTGTCCAAACTCAAAAAGAAATCGTATCGTCCCATCCGTCAACGCCGATTCAGATTGAAAAAAGCGCGGGAGATGCGGAAATCCCAATCACTGCCATTCGACGCGCCATAGCGAATAATATGGTGAGAAGCAAGCAGGAAATTCCGCATGCCTGGATGATGATGGAAGTGGATGTGACCAACTTGGTCGCATATCGGGATTCCATTAAGAAACAATTCAAGGAACAGGAAGGGTTCAACATCACGTATTTTGCATTTTTTGTCAAGGCGGTTGCCCAGGCATTAAAAGAATTCCCGATGTTGAATTCCGTTTGGGCAGGGGACAAAATCATACAAAAAAAGGATATCAATATATCCATTGCAGTAGCCACAGATGATGCCCTGTATGTGCCGGTAATCAAGCATGCGGATGAAAAATCCGTTAAAGGCATAGCAAGGGAAATTCATGAACTTTCCCAAAGAGTCCGAAATGGAACGTTGAAGAGCGAACATACCCAGGGCGGAACTTTCACCGTGAACAATACCGGAACATTCGGTTCGGTACAATCGATGGGCATTATTAATTATCCGCAAGCTGCCATTTTACAAGTGGAAGCAATTGTAAAACGTCCTGTCATCATCGATAACATGATTGCCATCAGGGATATGGTGAATTTATGTTTGTCCATAGATCATCGGATTTTAGACGGATTCATTTGCGGAAAATTTCTTAAAAGAGTAAAAGATATTCTCGAAAATACGAATTATTATGAAAAAACGGTTTATTAATAAATCCAGAAAGCCTTGTAATTCAAGGCTTTCTTTAATTTTTAGACTTTATTGCATTGGTTTTCTAATGTATTATAAGAATTATGAAAATTATAATAACAAAAGGGGGAAGCTGTATAGCGACAACTATGTCAATCAACATGAATGAAATTGATTTTCCTGCGGTTAGTTATGAACAGTGGAAAGAAGCAGCAATCAAGTCATTAAAGGGGAAGCCGTTTGAATCGCTTTTCACGAAAACGATTGAAGGCGTTACTTTACAACCGTTATATACTCAAGAAATGTTAATTGAAAAATTAGGGGATCAATTAGAAAAACAAGTTTCGACTATACGTGCATTGCAATAC
>QGUO01000652.1 GCA_003242495.1 Pseudomonadota bacterium
CCCCAGCACCGTGCGCACGTTTGGATTCTGGCGTTTCAGGTACCGCGCGATGCCACCCAGCGTGCCGCCGGTGCCCGTGGCGGCAACGAATGCGTCGATGCGTCCCTCGGTCTGCGTCCAGATCTCCGGGCCGGTGGTCTGTTCGTGCGCGTCGCGGTTGGCGGTGTTGTCGAACTGATTGGCCCAGATCGCGCCAGGCAGCTCGCCCGCGAGGCGCGCGGCAATCTTCTGGTAGTGGTTCGGGTCGCTGTACGGCACGGTCTTCACGCGCAGCACCTGCGCCCCGAGGGTCTCGATGATCTGGTATTTCTCCGGCGCCTGGTTGTCCGGCATCACGATGACGCATCGATAGCCGCGCGCATTGCAGACGTGCGCGAGGCCGATGCCGGTGTTGCCGGCCGTGCCCTCCACCACCGTGCCGCCGGGCTTGAGGCTGCCATCGCGTTCCGCCGCGTCGATGATGGCGCGCGCGGCGCGATCCTTCACCGAGCCCCCGGGGTTCATGAACTCGGCTTTCCCGAGGATCTCGCAGCCCGTTTCCTCGCTGAAGCGATGCAGGCGGATGAGCGGTGTGTTGCCGATGGCGTCGGCGAAGCCGTCCCGGATGTTCATGATTGGATACTCATGTGTGTCGCGGCCGGATGATCCACGTGTTTCGTTACCTCGCCTGGCTCGACCGTCAGGCCAGACGCTGGTCCCCGCTGCCCGCCAGGGTCCACAGCGAATGATCCCACCGTGCAGGATCACGCTGTGGATCGCCCGTTCGCGGGGCGTCATGGGCGTCGCCCGCGGCGCGCGCCACGTTGAACCATTGCAACGTCTCGTGCAGACGCGCCACTTCGCCGACGATCAGCAGCGCCGGCGATGCAATGCCTGCCTCGCGCACCTTGGTTGCGAGATCCTCGAGCGTGGCGCTCACCACACGCTGCGCCGGGTGGGTGCCCTGCTCGATCACCGCCGCGGCGCGGCTGGCGGGGACGCCGTGCTCGCGCAATCGTGCGACGATGTGCTCGAGATGGCCGAGGCCCATATAGAACACGGCCGTCTGCCCCGGCCGCGCGAGCAGCTGCCAGTCGAGCTTGTCGGTTTCACCCTTGCAATGCCCGGTGGCGAGCGTGAGCGCCTGCGCGTACTCGCGGTGCGTGAGCGGAATGCCGGCGTACGCGGCGCAACCGGCCGCGGCCGTCACACCCGGCACCACCTCGAAACGGATGCCGTGCGCCGCGAGCGCTTCGAGCTCCTCGCCACCGCGGCCGAAGATGAACGGATCGCCGCCCTTCAGACGGCAAACCCGCTTGCCCTGCTTCGCGAGCTTGACGAGCAGGTCATTGATTTCGTCCTGGGAGACATGGGCGCGACCGGCGGTCTTGCCGACGTAGATGCGCTCGGCGTCGCGCCGCGCCAGGTCGAGCACGGCATCCGACACCAGGCGGTCGTACAGCACGACGTCGGCGTTCTGCAACGCACGCAGCGCCCGCAAAGTCAGCAAGCCCGGATCGCCCGGACCGGCACCCACCAGCACGACCTCGCCCTGCGGCTTGCCGCTCGCGGCCGTTGCCGCAAGCGCTTCCTCGATACGGGCGCCGAGCTCGGCATCGTCGGCGGCCCAGCGCCCGGACAGCACGTCGGCCGCCAACGGGCCGTCGAAGAA
>QGUO01000653.1 GCA_003242495.1 Pseudomonadota bacterium
ATGGAGAACTACGCCGGCACCAGCCTCACGGGCAAGACCGGCGTCGAGCGGGCCTACGAGAGCGAGCTGCACGGCCAGACCGGCTCGCAGCAGCTCCTGGTGAACGCCCAGGGACGTCCCGTCGAGCGCGTCGGCCGCGAGGCGGCCGACTTGAAACGCAAGGAGCCCATGGCCGGCAACGACCTCTACCTCACCATCGACCACCGGGTCCAGCAGGCCACCGAGGAAATGCTGCGCGGCCACCGCGCCTCGGCCGTGGCCATCGACCCGCGCAACGGCGATGTCATCGCCTTCGTGAGCATGCCGGCCTTCGATCCGAACCTGTTCGTGCGCGGACTCACCCGCGCGCAGTACCGCACCCTCACCGAGGATCCGCAGCGGCCGCTGTACGATCGCGCATTGCGCGGCGTCTATCCGCCCGGCTCGACCATCAAGCCCATGATGGGCATGGCGGCGCTCGAGTATGGCGTGGTCACGCCCTCCACCACCCACGTTTGCGGCGGACTGTGGCGCATGCCCGGCGTGAGCCGCCCGTGGCGTGACTGGCGCCTCGCCGGGCACGGCACCGTCGATCTGCGCCGCGCCCTGGCCACCTCCTGCGACGTGTACTTCTACGAGGTTGCCCACGCGATGGGCATCGATCGCATACACGAGTTCCTGAAGCAGTTCGGCCTCGGCTCGCCCACGGGCATCGACATTCCCGGCGAGCGGGCCGGCATCCTGCCCTCCACGCAATGGAAGAAGCAGGCGTTCTCCCGGCGCGAGACGCAGATCTGGTTTCCGGGCGATACCGTCAGCGTCGGCATCGGCCAGGGCTACATGACCGCCACGCCGCTGCAGCTCGCGCATGCGACGGCGGTGCTGGCCGCGCGCGGCCGGCGGTTCAAACCGCGGCTGGGTCGACCCCTTCGCGATGCCTGCACCGGCCAGGCGCGCGAGGGGGCACCCGGCGATGTGTCCCCTGCCGAGGGGTCCCGCCCGGGAGCCTGGGACGTCGCCATCGCAGGCATGCTCGACGTGGTGCATGCGCAGCATGGCACGGCGCGGGCGTATCTGAAGGACTTGACGTACCGGATGGCCGGCAAGAGCGGCACCGCGCAGGTGTTCACGGTGGCCGCGAACGAGCGCATGCGCAAGGCCGAGGAGCTGGCCGAGCACCTGCGCGATCATGCCCTGTTCGTGGCGTTCGCCCCGGCCGAGGACCCGCAGCTCGCGGTGGCCGTGGTCATCGAGAACGCGCCCGGCGGCGGCTCCTCGTACGCGGCCCCGGTCGCGCGACGCATGCTCGATGTATACCTGCTGCCGCCGGAGCAATCCTCGGACCAGGACGCCGACGACGACTCGCGTGACAGCCCGGCACGGGCGGCCGCGACCCAGGCGGTCGAGACATCGACGGCCCCGGCGCCGAACGTCGCAACCGCGGCAGCGGGGACGGGCGCCGCGACCGCCGCCTCCGCCGACGCCTCGCGACACGGAGCGATCTCCCCATGAGCTGGACGGCCGGCAACTTCGACGCCTTGGCGACTTCCCGCACCCACCGCACGCTGACGGGCTCGGCACGACTGCTGCTCGCGCTGCACCTCGACGGCCCGCTGTTCGTCGCGCTGTGCCTGACGGGCGCCGTCAGCCTGACGGTGCTGTTCAGCGC
>QGUO01000243.1 GCA_003242495.1 Pseudomonadota bacterium
GGATGCATGGGCGATTCATCGGCGCGGAGGAGCTATGAGAAAAGTCGATGCACAGAAGAGCAGATGGTGAAGATCCTGCGCGAGGCGGGCCTGTGCGCCAAGAAGCACGGTGTCAGCGATGTCACGCTATACGCTTGGCGGAGCGGCTCGGACAACTTGAGCCGTAGGATGTAAAGCCCCTTCGGCAGCGCGGGCAGGAGAATGCCAAGGTCGGGAAGCGGTTGGCACCCGGAGAAGGTCGGCAGGTCAGAAGCGCATCGAGCCGATGTTCACAGGTGCGCGCATACGTCTGATTGAAGGCCATCCGCCGTTTTCTGGAAACCACTGTAGGAATGCCCGCTACCGGAGATCCGGATGACCGAACGTCGCGCCAAAGGTTCGATCTCCGAAGTGTTTACGGCCTTTCTCAAGCTGGGCATGACTTCGTTCGGCGGGCCGATCGCGCATCTCGGGTACTTCCATCGAGAACTGGTGGTGCGGCGTCGTTGGGTCGATGAGGCTCATTACGCTCACCTGCTGGCCTTGTGTCAGTTTCTGCCCGGGCCGGCCAGTAGTCAGCTTGGATTTTCCCTGGGATTGATCCGCGCCGGATGGTGGGGAGCGCTGGCAGCATTCGTAGCGTTCACGCTCCCTTCGGCGCTGCTGCTGTTCGCCTTTGCACAACTCGTACCGCTTCTCGAGCACTCTCTTGGAAAGGCGGCCATTCACGGCTTGAAGCTCGTGGCGGTGGCTGTTGTCGCGCACGGATTGCTCGGGATGGTCAAGACCCTCACACCCGATACACCCCGCCGGCTGATTGCCACTGCAGCGGCGGCGAGCATCGTCGTGAGTCGGGGCATGGAGATGATGCAGCTTCTTGTTGTGGCAGCGGGCGCTGTACTCGGTCCGTTGCTCTGTCGAGATGTTTCGACGCCGGGAGGAGCCACCTTCGACCTTGTATATACCCGTCGCACCGGCGTGGTGCTGCTGACCGGATTTGCAGTCCTCCTGGCTCTCGCCTTGTTCCCGATCGCGCAGGCGCCACTCGCTGCCGTTGCAGCGGCGTTCTATCGGGCCGGGGCATTGGTGTTCGGAGGAGGGCATGTCGTACTGCCACTACTCGAGGAAGCGGTCGTTACCCCAGGTTGGCTGAGTACCGACGAGTTCCTCGCAGGATACGGTGCGGCGCAGGCGATCCCAGGACCCATGTTCAGCCTGTCCGCATTCCTGGGTGCTCGACTCGAGGGGGCGCAAGGCGGATTCGTCGGCGCCGGCGTGAGCTTGGCGGCCATCTTTCTCCCCGGCTTCTTACTGGTCGCCGGTGCGTTGCCGTTCTGGCGTGCACTCGCGCGCCGGCGCGAGGCCGTAAGGGCGCTGGCGGGGGTCAACGCGGCGGTGGTCGGCCTGCTGGCAGCTGCGCTCTACGACCCCGTCTGGACGAGTGCAGTCCTCGGGCTGAAAGACTTCGCGATCGCGCTGATCGGGTTCGTGCTGCTCGCGTTTACGCGTGCCTCCACGCTGGTCGTGGTCGCTTGGTGTGTCTCGGCGACCGTTGTTGCAGCCGTGTTTATCTCGTAGCGCGACACTTCAGTGTCGCTCTGATCGGCGCCGCGTCGCTCAGCGAACTGGATTGCAACTGAGCTCATCCTCTTTGGCCCGCACGGTGGCGCGATCAAGCCCATGAAGCCGATAAGGGCATAGATGTTGGCAGGCGAGACACGTTTGCCCCGGCGGCCGTTCGGCCCGAAGTCGCGTGGCCGGCCACACGGTGGGCGTCATCGGCGGCACCAGCGGCTCCAGGATCGCTCGATCCGCGTGATCCAGCCGGTGAAACTCTGATTCGGTCGGGGTGACAGGATACGAACCTGCGCTCTATCCATCCCGAACTCTTTCCGAGCACATCCGGTGACGTTCGGGCACACCAGTCGCTTCCAAGCTGATCTCCGTGTAGGCGCGCACGACTTCCTCCCGAATCAGTTTTGCACCCGAGCCCTGGTCGTGGACGCGCCGCAAAGCCCAGCGCGCGAGCCGAAGGTTGAGAGCGTTGAAGGCGACGATCCCGCGAGAAGCGCCATGACGCTCGAGGAGATCGACGTAGCGGGCGGCTTGGCGCAGATCGTCCTCGGCTAGCGAGAAGAGGGCCGATCGGTCGCAATGAAGTGGCACATACCGCCGGCCCACGAGTGCATCGCCATCCTCATCCTTCAGTATGTTGACCAACTGCAAGCCTTCACCGAAGGCGACTCCGAGACGGACGAGCTGAGTATGTATGGGCTGCAACTGCGGCATCGCCGCAACGAACAGTTCGGTGCACAGCTCGCCGGCGATTCCCGCAACCGCGTAACAGTACGCCTGCAAGTCGGCAACGCTCGTCGCGCCCTGCTCGCGCGCGAGGAACTCGCGCATGCCGGCAATCGTGCGGCACAGATGGCGCGGAATCGCCGTTGCTGCAACGGAATCGAGCTCATCGAGCTGCTGCAGGACCTCACCTGCGTTCGCCATGAGCGCTGCGTAACCGGCATGCGCGACGGGTGCCGTCGCGAGAAGCCTGATCACACGTTCGCGTGCGGCATCGGGTCGTTCGCCGCGCAGCAGCGCGGCAAACTCGTCGAGCGCCTCGATACGGCGGGTGGTTGGCCACTCCGCCTCGTCCTCGAGCGTGTCCGCGATGCGAAAAAGCAGATACGCCACCGTCGTCGCGTCCCGGCAGGTTGACGGCAACAGCGGAATGGATAGCGCGAACGTGCGGCTCGTCGCGTGCAGCAGCGGCGCAAGGTCGCTCACGACAGCACCTGCGACGAAGTGCGGTCTGCGATCGCCGTGAGCGGCACGTCGAACACCGGACGAGGCACACCCAGCTCCTCCAGCAACATCCGCGCGGTGATTTGTGCGGAAAGGAAGATCACGGGAAGGCCGGAGCCGGGATGTGTGCCGCCGCCGACCAGCCACGCGCCGTGCGCATACGGCAAGCGGTGCGGCATGCGTCGATGGAGCATCTGGGTCATCGAATGCGCGAGATTGAACGTCGCGCCCGCGTTGATGTTCATCGCGCGCCATTCCCAGGGTGTGAAGCTCTGCTCGACACGGATGCGGCCACGCAGATCCACGCCGAGCACGTCCCGCACCCGGTCGAGCAGCAGCTCGCGCATGCGCGGCCGTTCGGCCTCCCAGTCGATCGGCGCAAAGGTATTCGGTGTCGGTAGTAGTACGTATAGCGAGCTGCCATCGGACGGCGCGAGTGTCGGATCGGTGTGTGACGGATTGCACACGTAAAAGCTCGGGTCGTCGCTAAGCGAGCCGAGCCGCCCGCCGTTGCGGCCGATGTCCGCGAGATTCTCGCGATAACGCGGCGCAGTGCGAACCGTGTGATGCGGGAGGTCCACTTCACCCTCGACGCCAAGGTAGAGCATGAACGTTGAGCACGAGTATCGTCGAGCATCGAGCGACCGATCGGTCACCCTCCCGCGCATCGATTGGGGAATGAGCTTCTTCACCGCCCACGTCGCATCGGCGTTGATGACGACGTGCTCACACGGCGTGCGCTCGCCGCCGCGCCGGCCGCCGAGCACGAGATGCGTCACGCGCCCACGACGGAACTCAAGCCGTTCGACTGGCGCGTCCACCTCGATGCGCCCTCCGAGCTCCTCGAACACGCGCGCGAGCGCGAGCATGAGTGCGTGACAGCCGCCCTGGGGATGCCACACGCCGTACTCGTACTCGATGAAGGGCAGGATGGTGAATAAACTCGGACATTCGTGCGGGCTCATACCAAGGTACTTGCACTGAAATCCCACGGCGAGCTGCACGGCCGCATGTTCGAAGTATCGCGCTGTGAGCTCGTGAACGCTGAGGTGCGGCTTCAGAGCGGTGAGCGCGCGCGCGGCGTCGAGGCGCACGAGATCCCAGAGCGAGCGTATCGATCTTCGGAGGATCGGCTCCGCGAGCGAGAGCTTGCGACGGTTGTCGGCGATGAACCGCTCGAACGCCGCGCCATCGGGTGCATGGATACGGCCGATACGCCGCGCCATCTCGGCGACGTCCTGTGTGGTGTCGATGACGATGTCCATGCCGTCTGGCCGGCCGATGACGAGCCGGTACATGGGATCGAGCCGCGTGAGGCGGACGTAATCGTGCAGGGAGCGTCCGGCCACGCGAAAGATCTCATCGAGCACGTGCGGCATGAGGAAGAACGTGGGGCCCCGATCGAATTGGTAATCCCCGAGTGTGAGCCGCCCAGTGCGTCCGCCGATCGTGGGTTGCGCCTCGTACACGGTGACCCGGACGCCGCGCGCGGCGAGAAGTACCGCCGTCGCGAGCCCGCCGGGCCCTGCGCCGACCACCGCGACTCGCGCGTTGAGCGTGGGGACTACCATGATGTTGGCCACGACATGAAACTGCCCGCCGCCGCCGACCTGGACTGGATTCGCAAGTTTCGCCGCGCGCTCGCACGACGGATCGATCCATTCTGCGCACTGGTGTCCGAGGAACTCGGGAAACCCGCGTTCGAAACGCTCACGTCGGATCTGATTCCGCTGCTCGAAGCCTGCCGCTGGCACGAGCGCCATGCGCGACGCGTGCTCGCGCCACGGCGGCTGCTCGGCAGCTCACTCTGGCGATTGGGGCAGTCGCACTTCGTCATGCGCGTTCCTGTCGGGCGGGTCGCGATCCTTGCGACGTGGAACTATCCGATACAGCTGCTCGGTGTGCAGCTGGTTCAAGCGCTGGCGGGCGGCAATCATGTGACCGTCAAGCCAAGCGAGCGTGCCCCGCGCACACAGCAGTCCTTGCTCGAGCTGGCGCGCGAATGCGGCATGAATGAGCAACGCTTGCGGTGGACCTCCGCGGAGCGCGCAGAGGGAGAGCGACTGCTTGTGCGCGAGCACTTCGATCATGTGGTGTTCACTGGGTCCACTGAGGTCGGACGCATCGTGGCCGCAACGCTCGCCCGTACCCTCACGCCCAGCACGCTCGAGCTGTCCGGCGCGGACAGCGCGCTCGTGCTCGGCGATGCGGACCCGGATCTCGCGGCGGCATCGATTCTCTACGGCGTCGCGCTAAGCGCAGGACAAACATGTATGGCTCCGCGTCGTGCGATCGTGCACGCGCGCGTATACGACTCGTTTCTGCGCGCCCTGCACAAACATGCCCGGAGGCAACGTCCCGTCGCAAAGGTGTGTTCCGCAGAGGCCGTGCGGCTCGAGCATCTCGCGCGTGAGGCGGAGCGCGCGGGTGCGCGCCGCATTGAAAGTGGTTGGCCGCTCATCCTAGCCGATTGTGCATGTGACTGCGCCTTCGCGGCGGGTCGGCACTTCGGGCCTGCGCTCGCCGTGATTCGCGCCGACACGGACGCACACATGCTCGAGATGCACCGCTCTTGTACGCAGCGGCTCGCCACGTCGGTGTTCACCCGCGATCCCGTCAGCGCTGCGCCGCTCGCGGCGGAGCTCGGCTCTGGCATCGTGACCTTCAACGACTGTGTCGTGCCGACTGCGCATCCGGCGCTCGGCATCGGTGGCGTGGGCGAGAGCGGATGGGGTATCACGCGCGGCGAGGCAGGGCTTTTCGCGCTGACACGCCCGGTGTATGTCTTACGTACCCATGCGCGCCTGCGTCTGCCGACCGATCGGTCAGACCAAGGAACACAGCGGCGGGTGGCTGCATTCACACGATGGCGGTACGGTCGATGAACGCCCGCTGCCGCGCAATCTCCGGAAGTTGATGTAGCAACTTACCGACGTACACGTATCACGCATGAAATCGGACGATTCTCGGACCCGCGCGGTCGTGGTCGGCGGCGGGCTCGCAGGTCTTGCAGCCG
>QGUO01000244.1 GCA_003242495.1 Pseudomonadota bacterium
GTCGGAGTCGATGTCGGGCTCGACGAGGAAGAACTCGAGCTCGGGCGCGACCACCGGCTCCCAGACATGCTGGGCATAAAGCTCGAGCACGTGCGCGAGCACGTAGCGCGGAGCCATGGTCACCGGCCGACCGTCCGAATAGAAGCTGTCGTGGATCACCTGCGCCGTGGGCTCGGCGGCCCAGGGCACGACCCGCACCGTCTTGGGATCGGCCTTGAGGACGATGTCGATCTCCGAGGGGCTGATCGCGCGCTCGTCATCCGGGTACTCACCTGTGACGGTCTGCAGGAAGATGCTCTCCGGCAGCCGCATGCCCTCGTCCTCGGCAAACTTCTCGGCCGGCATGATCTTCCCGCGCGGCACGCCCGCCATGTCGGGGATGATGCCCTCGACCTCCGAGATGCCGTGCTCCTTGAAGAACTGCTGAATCACGCTCATGCGCTGCCCCGTCATCTGGCCCGGGCGCGCGCCAGCGCCGCCTCGCCGAAGGCCGCGAACAGGCGCGACGAGAACGGGTGTTCCCAGTACCGCCATTCCGGATGCCATTGCACGGCGACCGCAAACGTCGGCGCATCCTGCACACGGAACGCCTCGATGAGCCCGTCCGCGGCACGCGCCTCGACGGCCAGCCCACGCCCGAGCGTGCGTACGCCCTGCATGTGCAGCGAATTCACCATGAGCCGGTCGGTCCCGGCAAGCTGCCGCAGCAGGCCGCCCTCCACGAGCTCGACCTCGTGCGCCGGCCCGTATTGCACCTCGAGCGGGGCCTCGACGTCTTCGCGATGGCCCGGGTAGCCGGGCTCCTCGTCGAGCTTCTGCCACAGGGTGCCGCCGTAGGCGACGTTCATCTCCTGGAAGCCGCGGCAGATGCCGAGCACGGGCACGCCGGCCGCGACCGCCCGAGGAATGAGCGGCAAGGTCGTCGCGTCGCGAAACTCATCGTGCAACGTGCCGTGCTCGCTCGGCGGACCGTCGTAGTGATGCGGCATCACGTTCGACGGGCTCCCCGGGAGCAGCAGGCCATCGAGCCGCTCGATGAGCTCGTCGTAATCGAGCCCGTCGCCCAGTGCCGGGATCGCCACGGCCAGTGCGCCGGCGCCGCGCGCCAACGCTGCCATGTACTTGTCTCCCACGCAGTGGAAGGGATGCGGACCAAGCTGACGCCGGTCCGCGGGAACCCCGATCAATGGCTTTCTCGTCATGCTGTTCGCTTTGCTTGACGGTATCGGAGGGCGACGCCGCGTGACGAATCATTTAAGCACACCTGCGTACCCCCTGCCGTCCGCGGATTCCCTGGCGCACCGGCGCCCACCGCGGAAAAAGCGCCGCGACACCGGCGGCGCCAGGGAACTTGCCGGCAAACGCCCTGGGCGCGGCCTTGCCCGGCGCGCAGGCGGACCAGTATTCTCCGGCGGCCCGTCATCCCCAATTGCCATCGAACAACGAAGGCCGGCCCGCGCCGATGCGCTTGGAAGCCCCCTTGTCCTACTACGCGGCTACGGCCAACGCCGCGCCGGCGCATCCCAGGCTCGAGGCCGAGATCGAAGCCGATGTGTGCGTCATCGGCGGCGGTCTCGCCGGATGCTCGACCGCGCTGCATCTGGCCGAGCGCGGCTACCGCGTGGTCCTGCTGGAAGCGCGGCGCGTCGGCTGGGGAGCCTCGGGGCGCAGCGGCGGCCAGGCGCTCCCCGGCTACGCCTGCGGTCCGGACCGGCTGGTGCGCGAGGTCGGCTTGGAGAATGCGCGTCGGATGTGGGAGATCTCGGTCGAAGGACTCGAGCTCCTCAAGACGCGCATCGCGCGCCACGCCATCGACTGTGACCTGCAATGGGGACACCTGCAGGTCGCGCTCAAATCCCGCCAGCGCGACGAGCTCGCCGCGGAGCAGCACACCCTGGAGGATCGCTTCGGCTATGGACCATTGAGGCTGCTCGAGCGCGCCGAGGTGCAAGCGCTGCTGCAAACCCGCCGGTATTGCGCCGGCCTGTACGACCCCGGCAGCGCTCACCTGCACCCCTTGAACTACGCGCTAGGCCTGGCCGAGGCGGCACACGCCGCCGGCGCCGTGCTCCATGAGCAGTCGGCGGTCACATCCATCACCCCCGGCGATCCGGCGCGGATCCAGACCGCGCATGGCGCCGTCCGGGCGCGATTCGCGGCCGTGTGCTGCAACGCCTATGTGGACGGGCTACTGCCGCAGCTCAGCGCCCGGATCATGCCGGTCAGCACCTACATCGTGGCCACCGAGCCGCTCGGTGCAGCGCGCGCCGAGGCGCTCATCCGCCAGAACATCGCGGTGGCGGACAGCAATTTCGTGCTCGATTATTTCCGGCGCTCGGCAGACCATCGGCTGCTGTTCGGCGGGCCGGTGAGCTACTCGGGGCTGGATGCGTTCAACCACGCTCACGCCACGCGGCGGCGCATGCTCAAGGTGTTCCCGCAACTGCGGGACGTCGCGATCGAATACGCCTGGGGCGGCCATGTCGATATCACGATGAGCCGCGCCCCGGATTTCGGGCGCGTCGCGCCGAACGTCTATTACCTGCAGGGCTTTTCCGGACACGGCATCGCTCTGACCGGCATCGCCGGCAAGCTGGTGGCCGAGGCCATCGCCGGCCAGGCCGAACGCTTCGACCTGTTCGAGCGCCTGCATCACCGCCCCTTCCCGGGCGGATGCTACCTGCGCGTGCCGGCGTTGACGCTGGCCATGCTGTGGTACCGGCTGCGCGACCTGCTGTAGGAGGAGGCTCGACCGGGCGCAGCGTGCTGCCCCGGCCTGCATGAATCGTATCCGCCGCGGCACGCCGCACGCGCGGGATCAGTCCTCCCCGACGTAGACGCAACCGCTGGTGCAGGTCTCATGCACGACGACTTTGCTGAGCCCCGGCAGCAGCGGCTTGGTCTCGCGCCAGATCCAGCGCGCAAGCTGCTCGCTGGTGGGATTCTCCAGGCCGGGGATCTCGTTGAGGTAGTGGTGATCGAGCCGGTCGTAGACCGGTTGGAACGCCGCACGCACATCGGCGAAATCCATGACCCAGCCGGTGTGCGGGTCGACCGGCCCGCTCACGTGCAGCTCGATCCGGAACGAGTGACCATGCAGGCGCGCACACTTGTGCCCGGGCGGCACATTGGGCAGGCGGTGAGCCGCCTCGAACGTGAAGATGCGGAAAATGTCCATGGAGGGAGAATAGCCGCTTGACCGCAAGCCGGCCTACTGCGCCGCCTGAGCGACCCGGCAGTTGCACGGTTTTGAACACCCTCGGGCGCGTCCGGAAGCCCTGCGGTCATCGATCCGTCCGGGCGCTTTCCCGGACGCTTGCCTGCCGGCCGAGGGAGCGCCCGGCGGCTCAGGCCGCCTTGCGACGTCGCGAGCTGGATGCGCAGCCGCAGGTGCCGCAGGTGCAACGGATCGAGCTGCACTCGGCGCACAGGCTGAAATCCACCGACCCGTAATGGCGGCGACACTGCTCGCAATAGGGCTTACGCCGCGCGGCGCGCGCGCTCCGATAGGCGCTCAGCGACGCGGCTTGCTCGTTGACCAGTTCCTCAGGGCAGGCGGTCAGATCCTTGCTCACGATCTCGCGCAGGAAGGTGCTGGCGCTCATCGCGCCCAGCTTGAACAGCCGCATCTGCTCGCGCGCCAGCCCCATCTGCGCAGCGGGATCGTAAATCACCACACCCAGCTTGGGGTGGACGAACACTTGAAAGGGGTCGGCGCTCATAAATGCAAGTTCAGAACGAGGTATGCGGACTGTCGGCAGCCCGAAATTTTGCTGCAACATTTCGGCCGGTGCAATCGGACTTTGCGCCCGTCATCGCGCCGCGCTCGCCTTGGATGGGGATCAAAGCAGGCTTTTCAAGACCTTGCGCGTCTTTCTTGATTCGCTATGTGGGATAACGACTTCCGGGCGCGCGTAAAGCCAGCACGAAACACCGGTGAATACGCAAATTTCGCTGAAAATCCCGCGGCAAGGTACGCGCGGTAATGTCCTCGACGTCGAACTGCGCGAGCGCCGCGCGATCGAGACGAAAGCGCGTGTAGTTGTTCGAGAATACGATCCGCCCACCGGGTGCGAGCAGCGCCGCCGCGTCGGTGAGCAGACGCACGTGATCGCGTTGCACGTCGAAATCCTCTTTCATGCGCTTGGAACGCGAATGAGTGGGCGGATCGATGAACATCAGATCGTACCGGCGCGCAGCGCGTGCACGCTGCTCCGCGAGCCAGGCCAGGCAGTCGGCCTGCACGAAGCCGTGCTCCGGTCCGGCAAAGCCGTTCAACGCCATGTTGCGTTTCGCCCAGTCGAGATAGGTGCGTGACATGTCGACGGTGGTCGAGGCGCTCGCGCCGCCGCCGGCGGCGTATACCGTGGCGGTGCCCGTGTAAGCGAACAGGTTCAGGAAGCGCCGCCCGCGCGCCATCTCGCCCACCAGCCGGCGCGTCAGGCGGTGATCGAGGAACAGCCCGGTATCGAGATAGTCACTGAAATTCACCCGGAACCGATACGGCGCTTCACGCACCGTGTGGAATTCCTTGCGCTCGCCGACTTTCTCGTACTGCGACAGCCCCTTCTGCGGCCGGCGCTCGCGCACGTACATCCGATCGGCCTCGAGCCCCAGCACCTCCGGCACGACCGCCAGGACCTCGGCGCGACGCGCCGCGGCGGCCCGTGGATCGACGGTGCTCGGTGGCGCGTACTCCTGCACGTACGCCGCGCGAAACCCTGCCCCGTCGCCGTACACATCGATCGCAAAGGCATATTCAGGCATGTCCGCGTCATAGACGCGAAAGCAATCCACATCCTCGCGCCGCGCCCAGTCCCCGAGGATCTTCAGATTCTTCTTCAGGCGATTGGCGAACATTCGTGCGCCCGGTTGGGCGCGCAGCGCCGCCGCGTCCTGTAATCCAGGCACGGCCGGCCGGGCCGCGAGGTACCGCGACGGCGCCACCTCGAAGCGCAGCAAGCGGCACTCGATCCGCCCATTGAACAAGGTATGTGTACGCCGCGCCTGGATGCCGATTTCCTTGGCGAGCGGCGCATTGCCGGTCAGCACGGCGGCTTGCCAGCCTTCGAACCCGGCGCGCAGACGCTCACCGAGCACGGCGTACACCTCGCGCAAGCGCTCCTGATCGCCGATGCGCTCGCCATAGGGCGGATTGGTCGCCACCAGGCCGCTGGCACCGTCCTCACGCGTCAGCTGCGCCAGCTCGCGCCTCTCGATGTGCACGCGTCCGCGCAGCTGCGCGCGCTCGACGTTCTCCAGCGCCGCGCGTACGGCGCCCGGGTCGCGGTCGTAGCCGCGCAGCACCGGGGCGGCGCCCGCAGCGCGGGCGGCGCGCGCCTGACGCTCGCGCGCCTCCTCGAGCAGGCGTCGCCACAGGGCGCGATCATGACCGGCCCAGCCGATGAATCCGAAATAGCTGCGCAGCAGGCCGGGCGCGGTATCCAGCATCATCAAAGCCGCTTCGATGACCAGCGTGCCCGAACCGCACATCGGATCGACGAAGCCGCCACCGGCGGCAGCGATCTGGGGCCATCCACAACGCAGCAACAGCGCCGCGGCCAGGTTCTCCTTCAGCGGCGCGGCCACGCCGCGCGCGCGGTAGCCTCGCCGATGCAGGCTGTCGCCGGAAAGATCCAGGCTGACCGTGGCCCGCTCGCGATCGAGACGCACGTCGACCCGCACGCTCGGACGATCCAGGTCCACCGCGGGCCGTTCGCCGGTCGCCGCCCGGATCCGGTCGACGATGGCATCCTTGGTCTTGAGGGCACCGAAGTGTGTATGCGTGATACCCG
>QGUO01000245.1 GCA_003242495.1 Pseudomonadota bacterium
AGCACCGTCGCCCCCGCGTCCCTGTTCCTGCCGCGCCGTAGCGGGCGCCCGGCCCTGACCGTCCGATCATGGGCATGCCCTGGCGTCGGGCCGGGCGGTTCGAGCCGTCAGGCATGACCGTAAAGTGCCGTCAGGGGGACCGGCAAGCAGTGGGCTTGAATTCGAGACGCGAGGCCACCATCCTGCGCCGCAATTCTGACCGACGCTCCATGTCGTGCAGGCGGGCTCGTGTCCGACACGGCTCGCCTTTTGCCGCTTTGGAGACCAGAGCAACGGAGACTTACAGCACATGACGCTTCCGAACGACAGGCAGAACGACGCCCGCACCGACAGCCCGGATGATGTGCGTCCCGACGCGGCGCCGGGCGCCGACGAGGAGCGGGGCGAGGACACCACCCAGGAACCGGCGAGCACGGACGCCCAGGAACCCGACAGGGTCGCGACCCTCGAGCAGCAGCTGGCGGCGGCCGAGGCGAGCGCCGCGGAGCACAAGGATCTGTACATGCGCGCCCTGGCCGAGCTCGAGAACGTGCGCAAGCGCGCCGCCCGCGAGGTCGAGCAGGCTCACAAGTTCGCGCTCGAACGGTTCGCCGGCGAGCTGATCGGGGTCAAGGACAGCCTGGAGCTGGGCCTGGCGAGCGCAGCGCGCTCCGACCTCACCGATGCACGTCCCCTGGTCGAGGGGACCGAGGCGACGCTCAAGCTGCTGGCCCGGGCGTTCGAAAACGCCGGGATCGTGGAGATCGATCCACAGGGCCAGCCGTTCGACCCGCAGCTGCACGAGGCCATGGCCACCCAGCCCTCGGCCGAGCATCAGCCGGACTCGGTGGTGCAGGTGATCCAGAAGGGTTACCAGCTCAATGGCCGGCTGTTGCGCCCGGCCCGGGTCATCGTGGCGAAGGAACCGGCGTAAAATCAGCAGGTTCTGTGCGTCTCGTCGAAATCGTGCAAAGTTCGTCGTCTTTTTCTCTTGAAAGCGCGGGAGCGGTCCGCATTAAGCCCGCAACACAGTCGTTCCGAGCCTGCCCCTGGTCTTCATTAGGGTTCTTTCTCGAACACCGCATGCCGGGAACAGAGCACGAGAGGGAACAGGGCACGAGAGCGAACGGCTCTGAGGGAACGGCGCCCATCGTCGGTGCCGGTTTTGAGTGGAAGATGGTTTTGGGGCAGATCTTTTTGGGAGCTTTACGGCCATGAGCAAAGTCATCGGCATCGACCTCGGCACGACCAACTCGTGCGTCGCGATTATGGAAGGCGGTAAGCCGCGCGTGATCGAGAACAGTGAGGGCGATCGCACGACACCCTCGATCGTCGCGTTCACCAAGGACAACGAGGTGCTCGTCGGCCAGTCCGCCAAACGCCAGGCCGTCACCAATCCGCAGAACACGCTGTTCGCCGTCAAGCGCCTGATCGGCCGACGCTTCGATGACGATGTGGTGCAGAAGGACGTCGGCATGGTGCCGTACAAGATCGTCAGGGCCGACAATGGTGACGCCTGGGTCGAGGCGCAGGGCAAGAAGATGGCGCCGCCGGAGATCTCCGCGCGCGTGCTCATGAAGATGAAGAAGACCGCCGAGGACTTCCTCGGTCACGAGGTGACCGAGGCGGTGATCACGGTGCCGGCGTACTTCAACGACTCGCAGCGCCAGGCGACCAAGGATGCCGGGCGCATCGCAGGCCTGAACGTCAAGCGCATCATCAACGAGCCGACCGCCGCGGCGCTCGCCTACGGCCTCGACAAGCAGGGCGGCGATCGCAAGATTGCGGTGTACGACCTGGGCGGCGGCACGTTCGACATCTCCATCATCGAAGTGGCGAACGTCGACGGCGAGCGCCAGTTCGAGGTGCTGGCCACCAACGGCGACACCTTCCTCGGCGGTGAGGACTTCGACAAGCGCGTCATCGACTACCTGAGCGAGGAGTTCAAGAAGGAGAGCGGCATCGACGTGCGTCGCGATCCGCTCGCCGTACAGCGGCTGAAGGAAGCGGCCGAGAAGGCCAAGATCGAGCTGTCCTCGAGCCAGCAGACCGAGATCAACCTGCCGTACATCACGGCCGATGCCTCCGGGCCGAAGCACCTGAACATCAAGCTCACCCGCGCCAAGCTCGAGTCCCTGGTCGAGGACCTGGTGGCGCGCACCATCGAGCCGTGCCGCATCGCGCTCAAGGATGCCGGACTGTCGATCAACGAGATTTCCGAGGTCATCCTGGTCGGCGGCCAGACCCGCATGCCGCTCGTGCAGAAGGCGGTGAAGGACTTCTTCGGCAAGGATCCGCGCAAGGACGTCAACCCCGACGAGGCCGTGGCGGTGGGCGCCGCCATCCAGGCCGGCGTGCTGTCCGGCGAGGTCAAGGACGTGCTGCTGCTCGACGTGACGCCGCTGTCGCTCGGCATCGAGACGCTGGGTGGCGTGATGACCAAGCTCATCGAGAAGAACACCACGATTCCCACCAAGGCGACCCAGGTGTTCTCCACCGCCGACGACAACCAGAGCGCGGTGACCATCCATGTGCTGCAGGGCGAGCGTCAGCGCGCGAGCGACAACAAGTCGCTCGGCCAGTTCAACCTCGAAGGCATTCCGCCGGCTCCGCGCGGCATGCCGCAGATCGAGGTGACGTTCGACATCGATGCCAACGGCATCCTGAACGTCTCGGCGCGCGACAAGGCCACCGGCAAGGAGCAGAAGATCGTCATCAAGGCATCGAGCGGCCTGTCGGAGGAGGAGATCCAGCGCATGGTGGCGGATGCGGAATCGCACGCCGAGGAGGATCGCAAGTTCCGCGAGCTGGTCGAGGCGCGCAACAAGGCCGACGCGCTGGTGCACTCGACCGAGAAGGCGCTGAAGGACCTCGGCGAGAAGGTGCAGCCGGCCGATCGCGCCAAGGTCGAAGCGGCGATCTCGGATCTCAAGCAGGTGGTCTCGGGGGACGACATCTCGGCCATCAACGCCAAGACCACGGCGCTCGCCGAGGCGTCCGCGGCCATCGCGCAGCAGGCCGATGCGCAGGGCGCCGAGCAGGGCCAGGCGGAGGCCGGCGCGACCGCGAGCGGCCCCACCAGCGACAAGGACGACGTGCTGGATGCCGAGTTCGAGGAGATCAAGGACCGCAAGAAGGGCACTTGATGCCGGGCGCATCGCGGACGCTCGTGCAAGCGTCCGCGATGCGCCAATCGCGCTGGCGCGCGACCGTCCGGGCCGGCCGGAACGGATGTGAGGCTACCGCGAGCGCCTCGATCCGGTCATGATGCGACGCCCCGGGCAACCGGGCGGTGTGTGGGGAGCCTGGCCCGGGCCACGGAGTGCGGCGACCCGCGACGCTCGATGAGTACTACGTATCACGGCCCGTGAAGACGCGTGCCGCGCCCCGGATTAGGATCGACCTGGCCACAAAGAAACGCATGTCCAAACGCGACTACTATCAAGTTCTCGGCGTCCCCCGCACGGCCACCGAGGCCGATTTCAAGAAGGCCTATCGGCGCCTTGCCATGAAGTATCACCCGGACCGCAATCCCGGGGATCAGGAGGCAGAGGAGAAGTTCAAGGAGGCCAAGGAGGCGTACGAAACCCTGAGCGATCCGCAGAAGCGCGCCATCTACGATCAGTACGGCCACGAGGGTCTGACGGCCCGCGGCGGCATGGGCGGCGGGTTCTCCGCAGCGGACGCCTTCAGCGACATTTTCGGCGACGTATTCGGCGACATCTTCGGCGGCGGCCGGCGTGGCGGCCGCTCCCAGGTCTATCGCGGCGCGGATCTGCGCTATGACCTCGAGCTCGATCTCGAGCAGGCGGTGTTCGGCCACACCGCGGAGATCGAGTTCGCGAGCCTCGCCGAATGCGAGACCTGCAGCGGCAGCGGTGCCGCGCCCGGCTCCAAGGTGGTGACCTGTGAGACCTGTAACGGCATCGGCCAGGTGCGCATGCAGCAGGGGTTCTTCTCGGTGCAGCAGACCTGTCCGCGCTGCAAGGGTCGCGGCCAGACCATCACCACCCCCTGTGACACCTGCCTCGGGCAGGGTCGCGTGCGGCAGAAGCGCAAGCTGTCCGTGAAGGTCCCCGAGGGCGTCGACACGGGCGATCGCATCCGTCTGGCCGGCGAGGGCGAGATCGGCCGCAACGGCGGGCCGCCGGGCGACCTGTATGTCGAGATCCATGTGCGCGACCATCCGATATTCGAGCGCGAGGGGCCGCACCTGTCGTGCGAGGTGCCCATCAGCTTCGTGACGGCCGCGCTCGGCGGCAGCGTGGAGGTGCCCACGCTCGGCGGCAGTGTGTCGTTGAAGGTGCCGCCGGAGACGCAATCCGGGCGGGTGTTCCGTCTGCGCGAGCAGGGCGTCAAGCCGGTGCGCGGCGGGCCGCGCGGCGACCTCTACTGCCGCGTGGTCGTGGAAACCCCGGTCAACCTCACCGACGAGAAGAAGGCCCTGCTGCGCAAGTTCGAGGAGACCATGACCTCGAGCTCGCGCGATCACAGCCCGCGCGAGCGTTCCTGGCTGGATGGCGTGAAGAAGTTCTTCGAAGGGGTGGTGAGCCGCACCTAGATGCCGCGCGGCGACCGCCTTGGCCACGGCCCATGAGCCTGCCGATTCGTGCCCTGAACCGACTTGTGAGACACCATGCCGACCCATCCATTGCCCGCTGAACTCAAGATCGCCCTGCTGGGCGTCACCGGCCGCATGGGGCGCGCCTTGCTCGAGGCCATCGACGAAGTGCCGGGGGCGGTGCTGAGCGGCGCGGCCGCCTCGCCGGGCAGCCGTTGGCTCGGCCAGGACGCCGGCGCCGCGGCGGGCGGGGCGGTGCGCAACGTATCCGTGACCGCCGATGTCGGCCAGGCCGTGGCGGGCGCGGATGTCGTCATCGATTTCACATTGCCGGAAGCGACCCTGGGCAATGTCGCCGCCTGCGTCGCGGCGCGCTGCCCGCTGGTCATCGGCACCACCGGCCACGACGAGGCCGTGCGCCGTGAGATCGCGCAGGCGGCCGAGCACATCGGCGTGGTGATGTCGCCGAACATGAGCCTCGGCGTGAACCTGCTGCTCAAGCTGGTCGAGCTCACCGCGGGCGCGCTCGACGCCGCCTATGACATCGAGATCTTCGAGGCCCATCATCGCAACAAGAAGGATGCGCCGTCGGGCACGGCGCTGGCGCTGGGACGTGCCGCGGCGGCAGGGCGGGGCGCGACGCTCGATGAGCTGGCCGAGTTCTCGCGACACGGCGCGAGCGCGGCGCGACGTCCCGGCAGCATCGGCTTTGCGGTGATGCGCGGCGGGGACGTCGTCGGCGACCACACCGTCACCTTTGCCGGCATCGGCGAGCGTCTCGAGCTGACGCATCGGGCGAGCGATCGCATGGCGTTCGCCCGCGGCGCCGTCAAGGCCGCCCAATGGCTGGTCGGTCGCGCGCCCGGGCTGTACTCCATGCACGACGTGCTCGGTCTGGACTGAGCCGGACCGAGCCCGAGGGCCGGCCGGTCTTCTGCGGCTCGAGGTCAGACGTCGACGCGTCGCTGCGCACCGTGCAGGGCGGGGCGCACCGGCCGCGGCCGACCGCTCGAGCATCGCGATCCGCATGGACCTCGGGCCCCTGCTCGCGTACACTCCCGACCCTCAGCACGCGGCGAAATTTTTGTGTGGCGGGGTAGGCCCCGAGCGCTTATCCCGCCGTCCGCATGCGCGTCCGGAACGACCCGCGGCTGGACTGATGAATACGGAGACTAGGTGGCAGTAAAGACCACACCCCCCGTCGCGACCTCCGCCATATTGGCGCTCGGGGGCGGGACGAGTTTT
>QGUO01000654.1 GCA_003242495.1 Pseudomonadota bacterium
CCCGGCCCCCGGTCCTCACCGGGCCCACGCAGCGCCGCCGGGACGGTCACGGACGGGCCGTGATCGCCGCCCATCGCGTCCACCGCGATCGTGACGGCTCGGCCGGCCGCGCCGTGCGCACCGCTGTCAGCCGGGTCGGCAGGGTGAGTGGCGCTCATTCGATGCAGCAGACCACCGCGCACCGTGCGGTGCACGGTGGCGGGCCCTTACTCGGTGTCGGGTTGCTCGCGGCTCTCGATCACCTTCTTGCCGCGGTAAAAGCCATCCGGGGTGATGCGATGACGCATGTGCGTCTCACCCGAGGTCGGGTCCACCGACAGCGCCGGGCGGGCGAGCTTGTCGTGCGCACGGCGCATGCCGCGCTTCGAGGGGGTCTTTCGGTTCTGCTGAACTGGCATGTTCGTCTCTCCAAGGATCCATCGCAACCATCGGACCGCTGAGCATCCGCCGAGGCGGCTCAACGCTTCTGTAAAATGTCCCGCAGATTCGCAAACGGTCGCTGCGTGCTGGGCGTCTCGTCCGGCTCGCCCGGCTCCTCCTGCTGCGCCGGCGATTCGCCAAGCTCAGGGCAGGCGCCCATCTCGTGCGCCGGCACCAGCGGCAAGGCGAGCAGAGTCTCCTCCTCGGCCAACCAGTGCAGGTCGAGCCGATGGGCCTCGGCGAGGATGGGCTCGTAGCCGCCACGCTCGTGGGCGAGCGCCGATTCCTGCTCGACCACGATGACACGGAACTGCTCGTCGAGCGTCAACGCGACCTCGCGGAGACAGCGCTGACAGGCCAGCACGACCGTGCCGCGCAGCGCGCCCGTCACGGCGGGGCGGCCCTCGTACTCGGAAAACTGGAAACGGATCGTCACCGACGAACCGGCTCCGACGCCGGCCTCGGCCAGCCGGGGCAATTCGCCCGCCATGTATCGGCGGTCGACGGCGGTCTCCAACCGCGCCAACGCGGCAGCATCCACCTTTTCAGTCTGGGCAGCCACGCGGTGCTCGGCCGGATCCTGAATTCTCGACATCGATTCCCCCGTGATCGCACGCCGATGCAACGGGGGGGTCGGCCACGGGCCGCGTATACTAGCCGCGCCCCCGGTCCAGTGTCAAAGCTGAAGTGCCTTAAATGCTTGTTTTTCCTAGCTCGCCCGCCCTGGTGCTGGCGTCCACCTCGCCCTATCGGCGCATGCTCCTCGAACGGCTCGCGGTACGCTTCGACAGCGTCGCCCCGCAGGTCGAGGAAGCGCCCCTCCCCGGCGAGCACCCGCTCGACCTGGTCTCGCGGCTGGCGCGCGAAAAAGCCGAGGCCGTGGCGCGCGATCGCCACCGCAGCCTGGTCATCGGCGCCGACCAGCTCGCCGTGTGCGGCCAGCAGGTGCTCGGCAAGCCCGGGACGGTGGACAAGTGCATCGACCAGCTGCGCGCCGTGAGCGGCCGACAGGTCACGTTCCACACGGCCGTGCACGTCCTGAACCAGATTTCCGGCTCGCACGAGGCGCATGTCGATGCGACCACGGTGACGTTCCGGACGCTGGACGACGAGGAAATCCGCCGCTACGTGGCGCATGAGAAGCCCCTCGACTGCGCCGGGGGGTTCAAGGCCGAGGGCCTGGGCATCGCCCTGTTCGAGCGCATCGACTCCCAGGACCCGAC
>QGUO01000246.1 GCA_003242495.1 Pseudomonadota bacterium
GTGCAGGACGCGCGCCTGCGCTATCGCGACGATCTGACCCGGTTGCGCGTCGAGTGGGCCCCCTCCGAGCACCTTGCGGTCGTCAACGAGAGCTACTACCTGCGGTCGGATCGCAACTGGCGCAACGCCGAGGCCTATGCCTGGCGGCCCGATGAGCGCGCGATCGAGCTGAGCGATTTCATCGAGATCCGACACCTGCAGACGCAGCGGGGCAATCGCACACATGCGGTGACCAGCCATCGACTCTTCGGCCTGGAGAACCGCGTGGCCGTCGGCTTCGACCTGAACCGCATCGATTTCGAGCACATCAACAATTCACCATACGGTGGCGCGCTACTGGTCGATGTCGACCAACCGGGCCTGCGTGCATTCGTGAATCTCGCCGGCACGTATCCGCGCTATGGGACCGATTCCCGGCAGTTCTCGCTGTTCGCCGAAGACCGGCTGAGTCTCACGCAGCGCTGGACGCTGGTGACCGGGCTGCGTCACGACGAGATCGAGGTCGAGCGCGCCGATCTGGTCAACGGTGGCGGCTTCGAGAAGCGCTTCCATCCCACCAACTGGCGGATCGGCACGGTGTTCGCCGTGACGCCGACGCTCGCGGCGTACGGCCAGTACGCCACCCATGCAGGTCACCTGGGGTCGCTGATCACCACCTCGGCGTCGCAGGCGCAGTACGATTTGTCGACCGGCGAGCAGTGGGAGATCGGCATCAAACACGGCTTTGCCGGCGGCGAGTGGACGCTGGCGGCCTACGACATCACCCGGCGCAAGCTGCTGTCGACCGACCCCGACGAGCCGTCCGTGACCCAGCAGATCGGCGCCCAGTCGTCCAGGGGGATCGAGGGTACGCTCGCCCTGAGGCTCGCACAGGGATTGAGGCTCGACGCCAATGTCGCGGTGCTGGAGGCACGCTACGAGGATTTCGTCGAACGCGTCGGCGACCAGGCCGTCGATCGTAGCGGCAACACGCCCAGAGGCATCCCCGAACGAACGGCCAATCTGTGGTTGCGCTGGGCATTCCACGAGGGTTGGCAGGCCAGCGCGGGTTGGCGATACGTCGGGTCGCGTTATGTAAACAATGCCAACGACCGGCGTGTTGGCTCCTACAACACCGCCGATTTGAACGTGAGCTGGCGTGCCACGGACAACGTCACGGCCACGGTTCGCCTGGACAACGCCTTCGATCGGATCTACTCGACCTCGGCCAGCACGTCTCAATGGCTGCTCGCACGGCCGCGCACGCTTTCGTTGTGGGTCGATGCGTACTTTTGACGTCGCCCGGTCATGAAGGGCAGAGAGTTGCGGCGCCGGGCGATGCGCTGGCTCACCCTTGCGCATCGCTGGCTGGGCATTGGCACCTGTCTGCTGTTCGCGATGTGGTTCGCCTCCGGGCTGGTCATGATGTACGTGCCCTTTCCGGCATTGACCGGAGCGGAGCGGCTCGCCGGCCTGGAGCCCATCGATTGGCGGGCGGTGCGCTGGTCCCCGGACGACGTCATGCGCCTTGCCGGGCTGAGCGAGTATCCGCGCGAGTTGCGCCTGGAAATGATGGCCGGCGAGCCCGTCTGGCGACTGCGTCCTGCCGGTGCGCCATGGCAGGTGATCTCGGCGGTGGACGGGCGCAAGATCGAAGCCATCGAGGAGGGGGAAGCGCTCGCCATTGCGCGGGCGTTCTCGGGATCCGCGGGCGCCCGGCTGGATGCGCTGCTCGAGCGCGATCAATGGACGGTCGCCGGCACCTACCACCCGCACCGGCCGCTGTACCGCGTTGCCATCGGCGACGCGGCGGGCACCCACTTGTACGTCTCCTCGCGCACCGGTGAAGTCGTCCTCGACACCGGCGCGCGCGAGCGCGCGTGGAACTGGGCAGGCTCGGTGGTTCACTGGCTCTATTTCACGGCGCTGCGCGCCAATCAGCCGCTGTGGCGACAGGTCGTACTGTGGGTATCGGCCGTCGGGATCGTCGTTGCCCTCAGTGGAGTATGGCTGGGGATCGCGCGACTGCGCTGGCGCGGTCGCATCGCGGGGCAGCCGGCAACGCCCTACCGCGGATGGATGGCGTGGCACCACGTCGGCGGCCTCGTGGGCGGCGTTCTCGTGCTGACCTGGATATTCAGCGGATGGCTTTCCATGGGGCCACCGGTGCCCTGGACCAGCGCAAGCCCGCCGGGCGGCGGCAGCGATCCGCGGGTGGCCTACGCGGGGAACGTCGAGCCGCGTTTCGGCATGACGCTGCCGCGCTTGCAGGATCTCGACGCCTACCCGGCACGCCAGGCGCGTTTCATGTGGCTCGCCGGGCGGCCGCAGGTGGTGCTGGCCAACTCAGTGGAGGCGGGCAGCACCGTCATCGATGCCACGAGCGGCCGGCCGCGGGCACTGACCGATCAGGAGCTGTTCGCCGCCGCACGGCACCTGGTGCCGGACGGTCGCCCGGTCTCCATGCAGCGACTCGAGCAGGAAGATGCGTACTGGTATACGCATCACACGCCACGAAAGCTGCCGGTGCTGCGCGCCATGTTCGACGATCCGGCCCGAACCTGGATCTACATCGATCCTGAAACGGGCGACGTCCTGGCGCGCATCGATCGTGGCCGGCGCATTCACCGTTGGCTGTTCAACGGTCTGCACCGGCTCGATTTTCGCTGGCTGCGCCACAACCGGCCCGCTTGGGACATTGCGCTGTGGAGCTTGTCCGCCGCGGGCCTGGTCGTTTCCTTGAGTGGCGTCGTGATCGGCTGGCGCCGGCTGCGCCGCAGCCTTCCTACTTGAGGGAGTCGCGTGCGATGTTCAACGCCGTGTTCATGATGTCTTCCATGCGATCGTTCTTGTCGTACGACGGAATGTAGACCCACATCTTCACGACATCGAGCGCCGGCTCGGGCGGCGCGTTCTTGGCGGATTGCGCGCCCACCTCCACAGACAACGCGCCGCTGCGCAGAAAGTTGATGGACATAATCTCGAGATCCATGATGCCTCCCCGATGGCTCGTCGCCTTCTATAGCAGAGTCGCGTGCCGCGCTGCGCGCCACGGCGATGGGCGGTCGATCTGGCCGAATGAACGGCGCCTGTCTTGAGCCGCGTCCAATGTATGTAGTATAAAAGCGCTGTATTGATGTGTGCCCCCGAGGGATGAAAGCCGGCACTGGAGGGACGATGGTGATGAGGGAGATCGGCGAGGCGCAGAGGGAGATGGGGAGGGTGCAGGAGCAGCAGGAGGAGCAGCAGGAGGAGCAGCAGGAGGAGCAGCAGGAGCAGCAGGAGCAGCAGGAGGAGAGGGTCCGGCAGCTCGATTGCTCCGCGATCAACTTCCGTTGTCTGGTCAAGGAATGCGCGCGGGAGCCGCAGATCGTCGCGGCGTTCAATCGCGCGTATGGCGCCGCGCTCCAAGCGCCCATCGTGGCGTTGCTCGACGGTCGCTGGCCGACGAGCGTGTCGGCCGAGGAGGAACTTCAAATCGGCTGTTTCATCGTCTTCGTTCACGATCAGATCTGGCGACGCTTGAAGCGCGTCCAGGCACGCATGGAACGCGCGCTGCGCATGCGCTGACCGCGCGCCCCGCTTCTACTTACGTATCTGGCAGCGCGTCCGCTGACGCTCGCAGCGTCTTTGGGCCGACGTGGCGCGTTGCGCGCCACGCGCCGCAGTCCGTGCGCAGGAACCGTCACAAGGTCTGGACGTTACTGTGCGCAGCACGAGCCGAGGAGCGACGCAATGCGAATCTTTATTCTGGTGGTTTGCGGAGTGATGCTCGCGGCGCAACATGCGAATGCACAGCGACCGCAAAGAACCGCACTCACACCCTCCGAGCGGGCGGTCGAAGTTGCACTGAGCGACGAAGCTCTGCAATTCCGGTATCGCAGCGACGGCAGCATCGTCAACGTGAAACAGGGGCGCCTGTACGCGGGCCTGTTCGTGAGCGAGGACCGCGACGTGGTCGGGTCCGCGGCGCTGCTGGTGCCCATCGACGTACCGCTCGGCAAACGCCTGTCCCTGCAGCTCGGGCCGCAGGCTTACATGGCGCTGTTGTCGGACGAAGAAAACAGCGATGTGCTCGCCCTGGCGCTCGGCGCGGAGCTGCGTTTTGCGTTGCTCAGCGAGCGCCAGATCGAGCTCGTGGGCAGCGGCTACTATTCGCCCGACGTTATCACGTTCGGGTCTGCCGACAACCTTTTCGATCTCGAGGCGCGCATCGAGGCGCGCCTGACGGAGCGGGCCGTGGGCATCCTGGGGGCACGCTGGTTCGAGCTCGACCTGACCACCGGCGACGAGCGCACGCTGCAGGACGAACTGTTCCTCGGCGTGCGTGTCGGTCTTCGCTGACGCGCCGACGCCGGGTGACGCGCCCTCCGGCGCGCTGCGCTGCGTTAGCACTCGATCACGTTTACGGCCAGCCCGCCCCGGGAGGTTTCCTTGTACTTGGTCTTCATGTCCGCCCCGGTTTCGCGCATGGTCTTGATGACCTTGTCGAGCGAGACATAGTGCGTGCCGTCGCCACGCAGGGCCATGCGCGCGGCATTGATGGCCTTGACCGAAGCGATGGCGTTGCGCTCGATGCAGGGGATCTGCACCAGGCCGCCCACCGGATCGCAGGTGAGCCCCAGGTGATGCTCCATGCCGATCTCCGCAGCATTCTCCGCCTGTCGGGGTGTGCCGCCCATCACGGCGCACAATGCGGCCGCGGCCATGGAGCAGGCGACGCCCACTTCGCCCTGGCAGCCGACCTCGGCGCCGGAAATGGACGCATTCTCCTTGTACAGGATGCCGATGGCGGCCGCGGTCAGCAGGAAGTCGATGACGCCGCGCTCGTTCGCGCCCGGAACGAAGTCGCGGTAGTAGTGCAGCACCGCCGGCACGATGCCCGCGGCGCCGTTGGTCGGCGCGGTCACGACCCGTCCGCCGGCCGCGTTCTCCTCGTTGACGGCCAGGGCATAGAGGTTGACCCAGTCGAGCACCACCAGCTCGCCCTGCAGCGCAGGCGGGCCGTCGGCGCGTGGGGGCGGGTGCACCGCGGCATCCGGCGCCGTGGCCGGCGAGGCGTGCTGCGTTATGGCGCGTGGATCGCGTGAATCGGCCGCGAGCTGACGGTACAGGCCGGGCGCGCGGCGCTTGATCTTGTAGCCGCCCGGCAGCACGCCATCGGTGCGGCAGCCGCGCCGTACGCACGCCTGCATGACGCGCCAGATCTCGAGCAGTCCGGTGTCGATCTGCTCGTCGGTTCGCCAATGCCGCTCGTTGCGGCGCATGATTTCGGCGATCGAGACCTGCTCGCGCTCGCAATGGCCCAGCAGCTCGTCGGCGCTGTGAAACGGATAGGGGAGGATGGTCGTGTCGGGGGCGATGCGCTGCGTCGCAGTGCGATCGTCGGCGACGTCCGCGCTGACCACGAACCCGCCGCCGACGGAGTAGTAGATCCGCTCGGCAAGCAGCGCGCCGTCGGCGGCGAACGCCCGCAAGCGCATGCCGTTCGGATGCAGCGGCAGTGTTTCGCGGCGATTGAATACCAGGTCCCGCCGCTCATCGAAGGGGATCGTGGCGCCGCCGAGCAGCGTCAACCGGCCGCTGCGACGCACGGCCTGCAGATACTCCTCGATGCGCTCGACATCCACGGTATCCGGCTCGTGACCGCACAGGCCCAGCACGACGGCCTTGTCGCTGCCGTGTCCCTTGCCGGTGGCGCCCAGGGACCCGAACAGCTCCGCGGTGACGCGCGCCACCGGCTGTGCAGGCGGCTCGCCGGCGAGGCGCGCGGCGAACAGTCGCGCCGCCCGCATG
>QGUO01000692.1 GCA_003242495.1 Pseudomonadota bacterium
TTTAAAAAGTCGGATCCGGCCCCTTTGGTCCCCCGGGTGGGCTTTTCCGTGGGGGGGGTGGGGGCCCCTCTTTATCATGTCTCGCAAGAGTTCGTCTAGAAGTTGCGTTGCGAGAGCATGCGCGGTCGGCGGGTCCAGGTGCTCGGCGAGCAGCCTCATGCCTGCCATGATGGAGGCGCCGGCCTCCTCGATTTCGTCGGCGTCTTGAACACGGTGAGACCACATCGCATCATTCCTCGCTGCGATGGCTTGTTGATGTCGAAACGCGTCGTCTCAAGCTTTGGATCCAGGCCAGTTATGCGAAAATGCCACGAGGCAGAAATTCGAACTCCAAAATTTTGGCCGGGCTCAACCCCAACGACCGCTCGCACGCTTTGCCCTCAGATGAATGCACTGAACGCCGATAAAGGTTCTCGCAAATCTTAACCGCTTAACGCATCAGCACTGTCTTGCATTTCCCAGAGCGCAGAACGATCGTCAGCCGGCAACAATAGTTCCACCATTGGGATGCAAGACTTGTCCCGTCATGTAGCTGGCATCGTCGCTGGCGAGAAATACGTAACAGGGAGCAACTTCACGAGGCTGCCCGGGCCGTCCCATCGGTGTATTCTTTCCGAAATTCTCCACACCCTCAGCATCGAAAGACGCCGCCACCAGTGGGGTCCAAATTGGCCCTGGCGCTACAGCATTGACGCGAATGCCGCGGTCAACAACCGCTTGAGACAGCGAGCGGGTGAATGAAACGATCGCTCCTCGGGTGGCGCTGTAATCCATCAGGTGCGCACTGCCCTTATAGGCAGTAACCGAGGTCGTGTTAATGATACAGGAGCCTTCGCGCATGTGCGGCAACGCTGCCTTTGTCATGTAGAAGTAGCCGAAAACATTGCTGCGGAATGTCCGCTCCAGCTGCTCTGCCGAGATGTCCTCCAGCCGATCCTCAAGGTGCTGCTCTGCTGCGTTGTTAACGAGTATGTCGAGCTTGCCGAAAGCTTGGAGGGTTTGCTGTACGGCCTCTTGGCAAAACTTTTCCTCGCCAATATCGCCTTTGATGGATAAGGCTCGCCTGTTCTCGGCTTCGATGAGCTGCACCGTGTCGTCTGCGTCTTTGGTTTCCTCCAAATAGACGAAGGCGATGTATGCTCCCTCTCGCGCCATGGCGACGGCTGCGGCCCGACCGATGCCGCTATCCCCTCCAGTGATCAGCACCACCTTGTCCTCCAAGCGACCACTTCCCTTGAAGCGCGGAAGGTATTCCGGCGCGGGACGCATCAAGTGCTCTCGTCCCGGCTGATGTTCTTGTGTGTGCGGCGTAAGGGTTGATGCCATTGCTGTCGCGCCCGGAAATAGACTCTAACTGCTCAGCGCAACACCTGCGGTCCTGCACCAGTTCCCAATCAATACTGCGCGATTCAATTTCGACATTTCATTCGGGACAGAATCGAGAGATGCAGCCCGATGGTTGGGACTCAAATACGCGGGCGAGAATCGGAAGGAAGAATGAGAATGCGCAGGGCGAAAGCCAGCAGCCTCATCTGATTTGAGGCTAATCGCAATTTGATTAAGTCGCCGGTGCTGCCGGAATCCGGCCCCTCGCGAAGTGATCGCCAGGCATATCAAGCGTCCAAAGCAGCCCATCCGGGAT
>QGUO01000655.1 GCA_003242495.1 Pseudomonadota bacterium
GGCGTGGGAGGCGCGCGCCGGGGGCGCGCCGCGGGCGGGCCCCGCCTGACCCCTCCCTGCCGCACGCGGGGTGGCTCGGCTCGCCAAGCCTTTAAAAACAAAGTATTATCGGCGTTGTTTCATATGCCTCCGAGAATGCGGCACGGCCGCTTGGCGCGCGTGGCCTGCCCGGGGCGGGTCATACCGGGTCTCCGGGGCAGGGCGCGCGGCCATGCGGCGACCGCATGCGGTGCGGGCCGCTCACCCGGGATGCCCCGTGCTCGGGGCCCCCTTGACACCCGGCGCGGCTTCCCCAACTCTGAGGATGACCTAGTCTCATTGCCTGTACTGGATCAGCCGTCTCACCGCTCATGTCCATTTCGCTCACCCCTGCTGCTGCCGACCGCGTCAAGCGTTTTCTCGAGCGCCGTGGCCATGGCCTCGGCCTGCGCCTGGGCGTGAAGAAGACCGGATGCTCGGGATTCGCCTACGTGGTGAACTACGCCGATGCCATCGGCGGCGACGACGTGGTGTTCGAGAACCAGGGCGTGAAGATCGTGGTCGATCGTGACAGCCTGGGGCTGATCGACGGCACGCAGGTGGACTTCATCAAGGATGGCCTCAACGAGGCGTTCCGCTTCCGCAACCCCAACGTCAAGGGCGAGTGCGGTTGCGGTGAGAGCTTTACCGTATAAGCTTCGGTCCGATCAGCCGTTTTCTTGCCCGGCAGGAGTCGGACCGCTAGACTTCGCCGCGCGCAATTGCCCCCGGGCCCGCGTTCCCGAGACTCCGTCATGCATCGAGCTGCGACGTGCGGACTCGGGCCGGGTGAGCCGGGGTCTTGTCAATTCAATAGTTTACAGCGGCTGATGTCAGCCCCGAGGACGACGACTCCATGGCGCTCGAACGCACTCTTTCCATCGTGAAGCCCGACGGCGTTGAGAAGAACCTGATCGGCGAGATCTACCGGCGCTTCGAGCAGGCCGGCCTGCGCATCGTCGCCGCCCGTATGCTGCACCTCACCCAGGCGCAGGCGGAGGGCTTCTATGCCGTTCACCGCGAGCGGCCGTTCTTCAAGGACCTGGTGAAGTACATGTGCTCCGGTCCGGTGATGGTCCAGGTTCTCGAGGGCGAGGACGCAGTGGCCAAGAACCGCGAGCTGATGGGCGCCACCGACCCGAAGAAGGCGGACCCCGGCACCATCCGCGCCGATTTCGCCACCAGCATCGAGGAGAACGTGGTCCACGGCTCGGACAGCGTCGAGAACGCCCAGATCGAGATCGCCTACTTCTTCGCGGCCGCGGACATCTGCCCGAGGACCCGTTGACACGGCGGGGAGCCGTCGTGGCTCCCCGCTTCGTCGCCGTAGCGCGTTGCCATGACGGTTGCCACGCCCAAGACCAATCTGCTCGGCCTGACTCGCGCAGGGCTGGATGCGTTCGTCGCCGGGCTCGGCGAGAAGCCGTTTCGCGCGCGGCAGCTGATGAAATGGCTGTACAAGCATGGCGTCGGCGACTTCGATGCCATGACCGACCTGGCAAAAAGCTTCCGCGCACGGCTCAAGGAAGTGGCCGAGGTGCGCGCGCCGCAGATCCGCCTCACCCAGGTCTCCGCCGACGGCACGCGCAAGTGGCTGCTGGCGATGGACGGCCCTCAGGGCGA
>QGUO01000656.1 GCA_003242495.1 Pseudomonadota bacterium
GACGCATGCGCTGGTCGAACGCCAGCGAGATCACCAAGGGCGTGTACTGGGCCATGCGTGCCGCCAAGCAGCTCGAGTCGCGGCCGAACGTCATGTTCATCAGTGATGGTCAGGAAGCGCCGCCGCTTGATCCGGATTTCAGGCTGCCCTTGTTCGAAGACCTCGAGCCGGGCGAGGTGCAGGGCTGGCTGATCGGCGCGGGCGGGGAGGTGCCGCGACCCATTCCCAAGAGCAACGAGGAGGGTGAGACGATCGGCTACTGGCGCTCCTGGGAAGTCATCCAGCAACACGGCCATCGCGAGCACCTGTCCGGTGTGCGCGAGACCCATCTGCGCGCTTTGGCCAAGCAGATCGGGTTCGACTACCGGCGGATGAGCGACGCGAATGCGCTCCTCGACGCGATGCGCGACCCGCGCTTCGCCCGCCAGGCGAGCGCGGCGGGCAGCTCGTTCTGGCTGCCCGCGCTCTTGGCGCTCGGTCTATTGGCGTTCTGCTTCCGGCCCGATGTTCGCAGCCGCCCGCGCACGCCCGTCGCCGCGCGCGAAGCGTAGGGCACCCCACGATCGCACGACCCGGGTCCGACGCTGGCGCACGACCCGGCGCGTGCGGCTCAGACCGGTCGTCGTGCAGCACTCGACTCAGGGGGCAGCGCCAGGGCGCGCTCGAAGAAATCGCCGATGCCTTGCACGAGGCGCCGACGATCCGGTGCGCCGCCAGCCACGGCATCGTCCACGGCGCCATGCAAGGCGTGACAGAACATGAGTGCGGTGAGGCGTGGTTGATCGAGCGTCCAGGCGCCCGCGCGCACACCGGCGTTCAGAAACTCGGCGAACTCCTCGACCACCGGGTTGTGGCAAGTGGCCTGGCGGTGGTGCGGCTGGAAGTCATGGAAGACGAGGTCGTGTAAGGCCACCTGGTCGAGGTAAGCGTGCACGCACGCGCGGGTCCATGCCCGCAAGCGCGCGCGCCAGTGATCCGCGCGAGGGCGCGACAAGGCCTGCCCGGCCAGGGTGCAAAAGGACGTCACGAAGCGCTCCCGCAAGGCAAGGAGCAGCATCTCCTTGGAACTGAAGTAGAGATAGAACGTGCCCTTGGCGACGCCCGCCGCCGCCACGATGTCGTCCACGCTGGTCGCCGCAATGCCCTTGGCGAGAAACAAGCCTTGCGCGGCGTCCATCAGCTCCTCGCGTCGCACGTCGGCCGCCTTGGTCCGCGGACGACCCCGGGCCTTCGCCGTCACGAGGGGCGCGGCGAGGGCGGCCGGGGTGCGTGCGCGCGCGACCATCAGGCGGCGCAGGCGATCACGGCGGACACGGCATCCCGATCGAGCGGCAGCTCGCGCGGTCCGAAGATCTCGGCGGCGAGCCAGTGCAGGCCGGCATCCAGATCCGTGAACGTCCGCGCCGGCGCGGCGAAGCCTTCGCCCAGCTTGACGCGTTGCGCATGCTCGTACTGCGACGCGGGCACGATGTTGGCGATGCCCATGAGGTTGCGACGGAACGCATCGCGGCGCGCCGCGAGCCAGTCCTCGACCAGGGCGAGGAATTCCGGGCGCGGCTGCAAGGCGAGCGGATCGGTGAATACGCGCAAGGTGGCGAACGGCTCGTTCCAGGAGAGCCAGTCGTTCCAGGAATCGATGAA
>QGUO01000247.1 GCA_003242495.1 Pseudomonadota bacterium
CCGGGCGGCCATCCGGGGCCCGCCCCCCTCGGGGACCTGGGAGAGCACGGGGGGTTCGCCCCCCGCCTGGGTCGGCAGGCCGCGCGGGCGCGCCGCCGCCGAGGCCGCCGCCCTGGGCACCACGAGCTTGCCCAGCGAGTTCCAGGCGCCGCAGGCCGGGCACTGCCCCTGCCACTTCAGGCTTTCACCGCCGCATTGGTCGCAAACGAATACTTCACGTGTCTTTGCCATGTGCACAGCGTAATACGGCAGGGCGACTTGCCGGTAATGCGACGTGCGTCGAGGAACTTTCGGGCCTGCCCGCCATGCCACGCGACGGGCGCGCGACGCGGCCACACGGATGTGACCTCGCGCAAATTGCTGCCGGAACATTCGTCTATACTCGCGCCGCTTTCAGCCACACCCGGGCGAACCTCGGGCCGCATGGGATGGCATGGCAAAGGTGGGGACCCTGACTTGGCAGCGAAGCTCGCACGATTCTCCTGGCTTCCCGGCGGCCTGGCTGCCACCCTCGTCATTGCGATCGCCCACCTGGTCTCCCCGACGCCCTTCGCGCGCCTCGAGTTCGCCATCCACGACCGCATCCAGCAGACGGCGAACCATCCTCCTGCGTCCGAGATCGCGCTCGTCACCATCGACCGTGAGAGCCTGGCGAAGCTCGGTGAGTGGCCCTGGCCGCGCGACGTGCACGCCACCCTGATCGATCGTCTCCACGCCGACGGCGCTCGCGTGATCGCCTTCGCTACGCCGTTCGGCCTGAGCCGCTCGAGCGCCGATCGCGAGCACATCCGTGCCGCCCTGCAATTGCTGGAGAGCTCTCACCTGGGTACCTCCGAGCAGGGGCTGCAACTGCGCCGTCTGCTCGGGGAGTCGAGCACCACGCGCGATCCCGATGCCCGCCTGGCGCGCGCCGTCGCCGCGCACGGCAACGTGGTGTTGCCGGTGGAGGTTCGCGTCGGACTGTCCGATACGCCCCCCGAGCTGGTGGCGCAACTGCCGGCCGGCGCGAAATTGCCTGCGCCCCGCGCGGTGCTGCGTCATGCCGAGCCCGCCACGATGCTGCGCCTGCCACCGCTGCTCGACACCGCGGCCGCCTTCGGGCACTTGCACATCCCCATGGACATCGACCATGTCGCGCGCCGCGACCTCGCCGGTGTGCGCGTGGACGAAGGCACGCTGATGCCGTCGCTCGCCGTGGCCATCGCGCGGCGCGCGGCCGGGATGACCGCCACCGAACCGGCATTCGAGTCGCCGGGCGCGCTGCGCCTCGGCGGGCACCAGGTTGCGCTCGACCGCGGATTGAGCGTGCGCCCGCGGCACGTGGCGCCCGCTGCCCGGGATGCGTTCGCCCAGGCGCCGGCGCAAACCCGCTTCCCGTATTGGCAGGTGTTTTCGGGCGACACCCCTGCCGGGGCCCTGCGCGACAAGATCGTGATCGTCGGGTTCATGGACAGCGAACGCGCCAGCGCCGAGGCCGTGGCCACTCCCGTCGCGCCGCTGGCCCCGCCGCTGCTGCTCACCGCCGACGCCGTCGCCAGTCTGCTCGAGGCGGACGTGATTGCACATCCAACGGCGGCGCGCCTGGCGGAATGGGCCATCGCGGGCGGGGTGGTGCTGTTCGCGGCCTGCGCCCTGCCGGCCGCCGGCCTGACGCTCGGCGCGTTGGCGACCGCGCTCATCGTGGCCATCCTGGCGGTTGCCGAAATCGGCCTGCTCGGCGCGAACGGCGTGTGGGTGCATCTGATGCTGCCCTGCGTGGCCGCGGTCATCGGCTTCGCCGCGTACGCCATGGCGGAGCTCATCCGCCGGGCGAACAGCGGACCGCAGACCCGCGAGCCGGGGGTCAACCTGCGCTCCCTCGGCCTGACCTTCCAACGCCAGGGCCAGCTCGACCTCGCGTTCGAGACCTTCCGCCGTTGCCCGCTCGACCCCTCCACCATGGAGCTGCTCTACGGCCTGGGCCTCGATTACGAACGCCGCCGCCAGTCGCAGAAGGCCGCCTCGGTGTACGACTACATCGCCACGCGCGATCCGCAGTATCGCGACCTGCCGACGCGCCGCGCGCGGGTGCGCGACGACCCCATCACGCGCGATCTCATGCCCACGCGCAATCCGCCGGCCGCGGGCGTCACCCGGGCCGAGACTCCGACCAACCTGACGACGCGCACACTCGGTCGCTACGAGATCGAGCGGGAGATCGGCAAGGGCGCGATGGGCGTCGTGTACCTGGGCCGCGATCCGAAGATCAACCGTGTGGTCGCCATCAAGGCCATTCCGCTCGCCGAGGAGTTCGACGACGAGGATCTCGAGGAGGTCAAGGCGCGCTTCTTCCGCGAGGCGGAGATGGCCGGTCGCCTGAACCATCCCTCCATCGTGACGGTATACGACGCCGGCGAGGACCAGGGCCTGGCATACATCGCGATGGAGTACCTCAAGGGCCGGCACTTGAGCGAGTACACCGACCCGACCAGGCTGCTATCCCCCCGCCGGGTGGTGCTGCTGGTCGCGAAAGTGGCGGACGCGCTGCACTATGCGCATCGCCAAAACGTGGTTCACCGGGACATCAAACCGGCTAATATAATGTTCGATCCCGACACCGAGGAGCTGAAGATCACGGACTTCGGCATTGCACGTCTGACCGATACAAGCCGAACCAAGACCGGGATCGTTCTCGGTACGCCCTCGTTCATGTCGCCCGAACAGCTCGAGGGACGCACGCTCGATGGACGGTCCGACCAGTTCGCCCTGGGCGTGAGCTTGTATCAGCTGCTGTGCGGTCAATTGCCGTTTCAAGCCGAGTCGATGCCCCGCCTCATGCAGAAGATCGCCACCGAGGCGCATGCCCCGATCACTGCGCTCAAGCCGGATCTGCCGGAAAGCCTCGAGCGCATCGTCGATCGCGCGCTTGCCAAGGACCCGGATGATCGCTTCGCGGACTGTGCCGCCCTGGCGGCGGCCTTGCGCGAATGCGCCCGGCGCGAGACCTTCGGGAGGGCGGCCTAGTGCGCGGCAAGATCCGTTCAGTGGGCTTGAGCGACGTCGGTCGGGTGCGCGACCACAACGAGGACACGATCGGCGTCGACGCGGACATCGGCCTGTTCGTGCTCGCCGATGGCATGGGCGGCTACAACGCAGGGGAGGTGGCGAGCGGGATCGCCGTCAAGACCATCATGAGCTTGGTCAAGGAGGCCGTGGAACGTCAGGACATGGAATCCCACGATCCTGACACCGGCCTCGCCCGCTCCAGCATCGTGCTGCGAGATGCCATCGCGCGGGCCAACAAGATCATCTATCAAACCGCCAGATCGCAGCCCCAATGTGAAGGCATGGGCACCACCGTCGTCGCATGCCTGTTCTTCGACAACCGCGTCGCCATCGCCCATGTGGGCGACTCCCGCCTCTACCGCCTGCGCAGCAATCGCTTCGAACGCATGACCCTCGACCACTCGCTCCTGCAGGAGCTGGTCGACCGGGGCTTCTACTCACAGGCCGAGGCGCAACGCGCCGCGAACAAGAACTACGTCACGCGCGCCCTCGGCGTGGAGCCGACCGTCGACGTGGAGGTTCACGAGCAACCCGTGGAAAAAGGCGACTTCTACGTGCTGTGCTCCGACGGCCTGTCCGACATGGTCGAGGACGATGACATTCACTTAACTATCACGACCTTTAGTGCTAGCCTGGAAACGATCGCCAAGCAATTGATTCAATTGTCGAACGACAATGGCGGCCGCGACAACGTCTCGATCATTCTTGCTCAAGTTGTCGACTCGTTCGCAGCAAAGAAGGGTGTGGTCGACAAAATCTTGCGCTGGTTCGGCTAATAAAACGAGACACTGACATGGCACGGTTGATCCTAAGCCTGGATGGCCAGGTGTTGGCCGAGTACAACATGAACAAGGAGCGTTACACGATCGGCCGGCTGCCCGACAACGACATCCGGATCGACAACCCGGCCGTGAGCGGGCATCACTCGCTCATCATCAACATCCTGAACGACTCCTTCCTCGAGGATCTGAACAGCACCAACGGGACCTACGTCAACGGCAAGCTGATCAAGAAGCATGCCCTGCAGCACGGCGACGTGGTCACCGTCGGCCATCATCAGTTGCGCTTCGTGGACATCCAGAGCGCGGACGACGAACCCGACGAGTTCGAGAAGACCATGATCATCACGCCGGGCTCGGCGGTCGCGGTCAAGGCGGCCAAGAAGGCGTCGGCCGTGACGCCGCCGATGCCGCCGGCCCCGGCCGAGACGCCCGCCGCAGCGGCCGACCCGGCGCCGTCCGGCACGGCGCCGGCGAGCGCCGCCGCAGCGGCCGCCCCCGCAGCCAATGGTCCCGCACCCACCCGCTCCCAGGGACCGGACGCGCCCGTGGCGCTGCCCAAGGCCAAGCTGCAGGTGTTGAGCGGCGCGTTCGCGGGTCGCGAGCTCGAGCTCAACAAGGCGCTCACCACGCTCGGTCGCCCGGGTGTGCAGGTCGCCGCGATCACGCGCCGCGCCGACGGCTACTTCATCGTGCACGTGGACAGCGGCAAGCCGGGCGACTATCCGCAGGTGAATGGTTCGGCGATCGGCGAGCAGGCCCGCAAGCTGCGGGACAACGACGTCATCCTGCTGGCCGGCGTGAAGATGGGATTCTTCGAGACCTAGGCCGCATTGCGCCAGCGCAGTGTCACGCGCTGGCTCACGCCGCACACCAGCTCGTAGGCGATGGTGTCGGCACACGCCGCGACGCGCTCCGCAGGCAACCCCGCCCCCCAGAGCGTCACCTCGTCGCCCACGCGCGTCGCATCGAGATCGGTCACGTCCACCGCGATCATGTCCATGGACACGCGCCCCACCAGCGGCGCCTCGCAGCCGCCGACCAGCACGGGCGCGCCGTTGCGCATGTGGCGCGGATAGCCGTCGCCGTAGCCGATGGCGGCGATTCCGATGCGCGATTCCCGCGCCGCGCGCCAGGTCGCACCGTAGCCGACCGTCTCGCCGGCGGCCACGCGCCGCACGGCAACGAGCCGCGTGGTCAGGGTCATCGCGGGACGCAGCCCGAGCGCGGCGGCCTCGACGCCGGGGATCGGCGACAATCCATAGAGCATGCCCCCGGGCCTCACCCAATCCACGCGGGCCGCCGGACAGCCGATCACGGCCGCCGAGTTGGCAATGCACAGCTCGAGCCCCTGCCGAGGGACTGCGGCCTGGAAAGCCTCCATCTGATGCACCGTCAACGGATCGGCGGGCAGCTCGGCGTTTGCCAGATGCGTCATCAGCCGGATCTGCCCCACCGCCCGGTGCGTCTCGAGACGCTGCAGCGCCGCCGGGTATTCCTCCGGACGGAATCCGAGACGGTTCATGCCGGTGTCGAGCTTGAGCCACACGGGAAAGCGATGCGCCGGCGCAGCGTCGAGCAGAGCGATCTGCTCGGGAGAATGCACCACGAGCTCGAAGCCCATCCGTGCCGCGGCGCCGAGCTCATCGGGATGCGACACGCCTCCGAGCACCACGATGGGCGCGGTGATGCCCGCTTCGCGCAGCACCACACCTTCGCTCAGGCGTGCGACCCCGAACGCGTCGGCACCCGCCAGTGCGCGCGCCGTGGGGATGAGCCCATGTCCGTAGGCGTTGGCCTTGACCACGGCCATGACCCGCGAGCGCGGAGCCAGGCTGCGCACGACGGCCAGGCTGTCGCGCAGCGCATCGGCGTCGATGCTGGCGCAGGGGAAGGTCACCCGTAAGGTCCGTCCTCGTAGCTCGGCACGTAGTTCT
>QGUO01000657.1 GCA_003242495.1 Pseudomonadota bacterium
GCCTGTGACGGCGGCTGCACAGGACGGTCTGGTCAGGTCCGGCGTCGAGAAGGGCGCAGGGTGCCGCCGTCCCGCCGGTGGCGCGTAGTCCCGTCGGGCGTGCCGTCGACCACCTCCTGATCATACGCGGCGTTGAGTGCAGGCTGTGCAGCGGCTGCAGTGAAGGGCCGAAGGCCGGTCCAGGTCGAAGCCGTGGGCGTCGACGCCGGGCTAGTCGTGCGCCTGCAGGATGCGCTTCTTGCCGGCCTCGTACTCCTCGTCGCTCAGGGCACCGGCTTGGTGCAGGCGATGGTGCTCGCGCATCTCGTCGCGCAAGAATGCCTGGCGCGATTGCGGACGGGCGTGGCGTGCGGCGCCGATGCTCTTGATCACCTCCACGAAGAATGCCTGCCCTGTGCGACCGGCGCCGATGCCGCCGGTCACGCTCACCAGGGGCGCTCTCCCATGCGCGCTGACGAATTGCAGTGACTCGGTGGTGCGGCGCAGGCAGAGCAACGCTGCGCCCGGTGTGCCCAGCAGGGCGGCCAGGCCGACGAAGAACCCATGGCTCCTCCACAGGACCTGTGTGTCCGAGAGCGCCCCGACGAACCCGACCGTCGCGGCGGCGAGCAGTGTCAAGGTGATGGCCAGCCACCCCCATGCAATCCGGCGCACGATCACTGGCTGGTGGTGTGCAAAGCGCAGGTCGAACACGTAATCGGTCCGCTGCGGCCCGCGGATGCGCCGCACGCCCAGATAATGATCCTCGAGGAGCGAAAGCTCGGTGGCGCAGCCGCGCAGGGTGCTGGCCAGGGTGAAGGTGGCGCGTGCCTTGCGGCGTACCGGCGCGGCGGGCGTGGCCAGAACGTCGGGGGCGGCTTCCAGGGAGATGTGCTCGGCGCGGCCGGCGGCCGGTGCGGTGTGCATGACGTGGGCTCGGACGTTCGCGTGGGCATCGGTCGGGGCCGGCGTCGATGCGTGCGGCCCAGCCCCAAGAATGTAGAAGCTCGTCGAGCCCAAAACCGGACATAGGTCACACTTGGCCGGCTGCGCCCGGAGTAGGGGTGGATTCAGGGGATCCTCGGTCGCTCCGCGAAGCCGCGCCCGAGGCGACACCGTCATTCTGACGGCGAATCAGTCGAAAAAGCGGCAACGCCCTGGGTACCATCCGCACCCGGAACCGTCGGGAGGAACTTGGGGAGGGTGCGCGGATGCGCTCACAGGCAACCAGGACTTGGGCCGCACAACTGCTCGTTTCGCTGCTGGCGTGCTGCGCCGGCGCCGGCCTCGCGCGCGCCGAGATCGTCGCGGCCGATCCGATGGGCTTTCGTATCCGCCACGTCGTGGATGCTGCGGCGGTGGCGCCGCCGACGGTGTGGGCGGCGCTCGCGGACATCGGCCGGTGGTGGGATTCGGAGCAGACCTATTCCGGCGATGCCCGCAACCTGACCCTGGAGCCCGTGGTGGGCGGCTGCCTGTGCGAGAAGCTGGCGTTGTACGCGGGCATCGAGCACATGACGGTGGTCTATGCAATGCCGGCCAAGACGCTGCGACTGCTGGGCGCGCTGGGACCGTTGCAGGAGTTCGGGGTCACCGGCAGCCTCACGTTCAACATCGAGGCGGCGGGTGGCGGCTCGCGCATCACCATGACCTACAA
>QGUO01000248.1 GCA_003242495.1 Pseudomonadota bacterium
ATCCGCAATGCCGCGGCCGGCACGCGCACGGTCGTGCAGGCAAGACTGATCTCGCCGGCGCTCAACGCTCGATCGTTAGCTACGTTATGTGACGCTCACCGAGCCGCCCCGCAGGCTGACCCGCAAGCTGCGCGTCAACGTCAACCTGGGCGCGGGGCGGGACTAGCATCCAACAGCGGCTTCCGACGAATCGCCATCACCTCGAACCCGTTGGCGAGACAAACAGGCGTTTCTCGATCGGCAGACCGGATCACACTTGCACGCTCACTGCACCAGGTCCCACGTGACGGGAACGAGGATCCGTCTTGAGCACGCATCCACCGCCCGCGGAGCGCATGCGCGATCTCAGGCAGACGGCGGAGCACTATCGGATGCAGGCGGCCGGTGGTCAGACATTCGACGCACGCCGTGAGCCCTATGCCCAAGCCCTTCGCGGCTTGCGCCCGCAGCTCCTCGAGGAACAGGTGAAGCTGAACGATCCCGGCGCGAGCCTGTATCTCTTGAACAGCCTGGCGCAGGACGGCTGGGACGGGCTATTGCGCTACTACGAAGGCGAGGTGTACCGCATGCGGGACGGGCCCGGGGACGCCGAACGCGCGAGTACCGCCTATGCCGCAGCCGTGTCCCTGCCGGACGCCCCGCCGCAAGCCCATCGCGCACATGGCTATGCGCTCTTGAAGGCGGGCGCTCGAGAGGATGGCAAGGCATCTCTCCGGCGCTATCTCGAGCTCGCACCGGATGCGAGCGATGCTGCCATGATCGAGTTCACCTTGAACCAGTAACTTGCGTTCTATGATCAAGCTTCTCCGAGTGATCCTCATCAGTGTCGCCGCGTCATGGCTCGCTGGATGCGTACACTACTCGCTGGTGAGACCCGCGCCCACGAAGGTCGCCGCCGGTACGCTCGAGGTGCGGCCGACCTACGCCTGGAATCGCGCGCCGCGCTTGGCGACGGAGATCAAGCAGGAGGAGATCTGGACCCAGAACGGTCTGGTGCTCGACGCCATCGGCTTCATCGGAGGGCTGAAGGATGGCGAGGCGATTGCCAAGCAGCACGACCATACCGATCAGCAGGTGCCTGTTTTCCGCTCATCCATGACACCCGCGGACTTGGTCTCGATGGTCGAATCGTACTACCGCATTCGCGGCGTGTCGGTATTCGAGACGGTAGGCGTGAGACCGGTGAAGTTCGTGGGCGAAGACGCCGTGCAGTTCGACTATGAGTTCATCGCCAACGACGAGCTCCGACGGCGTGGCCGCGCGGTCATGGCAATCTCGCAGGGCAAGCTCTACGTGATGAGCCTCAACGCAGCGGCCGTTCATTATTTCGACGCGGCACTCCCCGAGTTCGAAGCCCTGGTGGCCTCCGCTCGAGTGCTGAATCGAGAAGGTTGATCTGGGGCGCATTCGAGTTCCTGTTGCCCGGCACTGATCCGCTTTCGGACAGTTGGATTCCTTGGCAGCAGGTTGTCGAAGTAGTAAGTGACTTCAGGCCCTCGTACCTTGCGATCCGCGGTGACCGGGATCGACAGCGAAATCACACGAAAGTGCTCCGATTGGATCCAGGACTGCGCGTACTCGAACTCGGAAACGTCCCCTCGGCCCCGCGTCCAGGTGCCGACTCGTTGCCCATTCATCCAGACAGCAAGGGCAGGCATCGACTCACCAACTAGCGGGCGGACGATTGGATGCGCCGGCCCCGGTGCGTTGCGCACCGGGTGGGTTCTTCACGGTCACTGCTCCACGCTTCTGTGCAGCAAGGCGTGCGGCAGGTGCCGTTCATGCTGAAACCAATAAGCCCCTGTTTCTTTCCGACCAGGAACTTACTGTCGATATCGAGGAGATGGGGTGGACGATGGGACTCGAACCCACGACGGCCGGAATCACAATCCGGGGCTCTACCAACTGAGCTACGTCCACCATCGACTTGCGCCCTCCTGGCTCTGGCGCGGAGTTGCCGCGCGGCGCGCGTCCGGCACGCCTGTGGCAATCGTCCCTGGCTGCCGCGGCGGGACCTGGCCCGCCATCGTGCGCATGCCCGACCTTCATCGAGGAGCGCTTGCGCTGCCTGCCTCGCGCCGGTGGCGCGCCCGGCAGGACTCGAACCTGCGACCCTCGGCTTAGAAGGCCGATGCTCTATCCAGCTGAGCTACGGGCGCTTATCCGGTCCCGATGTCAGGCGCAAACATCCCGGGTTGGTCGGGGCAGAGGGATTCGAACCCCCGACCCTCTGCTCCCAAAGCAGATGCGCTACCAGACTGCGCCATGCCCCGCACGGGCCGGGCATGTTAGCAGTTCGACCACAACCTGCAACCGAGCGTCGCCACCGGTAAGGCCAGGGGTCTGAATTTTAACCTTTTTTAGGACGCGACGGGCAGCCGTTGCCGGGCCGCGAGCACCGCAGCAGCCGCATCCGGCGTAAAACAGCCGTCGCGAGCGCCCCCATCATGGCCGGGCGCGTGGCAGTCGAGTCTCCGCCGACCGGCAGCGGCGGCCGGCATTGAGGCGGTCGGCGTTGAGCCGGCCCGCGGCCGGTGCCGAGGCGCTCGCACCCGACCCCGGTTCACCCACCCCGAGGTGCAGCCGTCCCCCTAGTCGGTCGCCGAGCCCCGTCCCACGGACCCTCGCCGCAGGCGTCTCGGGAATGACCGGGCCGTCCTGCCACGCGGACGACCGAGCGCCCTCCTCCCCGCCGATCGAGGTGCCCCCCTCACCCCGAGCCCAGGCCCCGTCGCGAACTCGCAGCGCCCTGCCGCACGGGTGGCGGGATCCAGGGCCACATCCTCATCAACAGCACGACACGTCCCCGGGCGCGACGCCCGCGGCCGGATCAGTACTGCGCCTCGAACCCGATGCCCATGTAGTTGATGCCGCCGGCGCTCTCGCCCCACAGGCCGAACACCGTGGATCGATGCCAGACGACGAAGCCCACGTTCACGTCGCGCACGCGCCCCTTGAACAACGAGTCGAAGAATTCGAATTGGCGCAGGGGCACATCGACCGTCCACTCCAGGTAGTTCATGAGCTTCACCGATTCGACCCCCTTGGAGGCGAAGTCGCGTTGCTCGCTCATGGGGATGCGCGAGACATAGCTCAAACCTTCCCCCAGCCCGAACCGGACCTCCTTGTTCGTGAACGGCAGGCGCCAGTTGTAATACGCCTTGACGAAGGCCGTGACCCCATAGGCGTCGGGCTGATGACCGCGCTCGTCGAAATGTTGCACGCCGATGTTGGCCGTCGTGGAAAGCGGCAGACCGAACAGCGTGTCGCTCAGCTTGGTGCCCAGGGTCAGGCCGATCAGCGAGCCGGAATCCGGAGAGGCCTCGAAATCGCCGGCGAAGCCGGTGATGAGGTCGGTCTCGGAGGACTTGGCAAAATCGAGCCGCAGATGACGGCCGCTCCCGTCATGGCCGGACTGGACATGACCTGCCCAGGCGTGACCGGTGCGGGCATGACCGGTCTGTGCATGGCCTGTCTGGGCGACGAGCACGCCCGCCAGCAAGAGCACGAAACACGAATGTCGCACGTCCGATCGACTCCCTGCGCTGTCCGCCATCGGGCGGAATCGGCGGAATTCGGAATTCGGGCCGGCGTCGTCCATCCGCTTTGGATTCTTGTTCGAGCATGGACGCTCGCAACGGATGCCCCGGGAGCATACCTGCGGGCGCCGCGTGACGCTTTACGGCAAACGCTGAAGTGTGGGTAGCGAACGGCTGATGGCGCTGCGCAGGACAGCGACTGCGAGCCTCGGCGGGAGAGCCGTGCTCACCACAGCGGTGCCGTCGCCCAGGACGGCGGGCGCTCGAACACGCCGACCCCGGAGAGACGCTCGATGAGATAACGCGTCTCGAACGTTCCGGCATCGAAGCGCAGCAGGCTGCGCCGGTCGCGCACGAAGTCCTGTGGCGCCAGCCCATCGTATTGCTGATGCCAGCCGTGCGCGCGCTCCGCCGGGCTCCAGCGACTCGCCCGATCACGCAGCACCTTGCGCTCGCCGTGCGCCCGCGAGCGGATGGGATAGTGTTTCAGCAGGAACTTGTACGGATAGACGCGGCGTCCTGTGAAACGGGGATCATGGCCGGCGCTGTCGGCGAGCCCGACCGGCACGCCGAGCTGCCGCCAGGCGCGCCGCTGATGGAAATGGCCCGGATGATTGCTGAACTCGAAGAACCGGAAATGATCCTCGAGGTCCGCGACACCGGGGTCGAAGGCATCGTCCACGGGCCAGAAGTTCAGGGTCACGTGATCGATGCACGTGAAGCCGCTGCGCTGCGCGTGCCACAGCCCATCGCGCAGGCCGACGCCTGGCCAGGGACTGGTCCGGCGCTCGTCCGCATCATGCAACATGACCCAGTCGGCCCAGGTGGCCGATGCGCCGATCTCCTCCACGCGCCGCATGATGCTCGCGAGCTCGTACCGACCGGTCGGACCCTCCACGGGAAAGCGCTCGATCGCCACCAGCCCGCGTGCCAGGAACGCCCGCGCCCGCTCGACGGTGGCGTCGGTGGACCAGTTGTCGAGCAGGTGCACCTCGATGCCCTGCGCCGTCAGATAGCGCAGCGTCTGCGCGATGACATCCTCCTCGTTGTAGGTCGGTACGACCGCGAGGACGCGGAACCGTGGCGGCGCGGGGCCGGGCCGTAAGACCGACTGCGGATGCACGATCACCAGCGCTGCGGGCAGCTCGTCCCGACTGCTGCGACACCTGCCGAGGAACTCCGCACGCAGCCCGGCTGCGGCCACGGCACACCCGAGCGCTTCGAGCCGGCACCTCCCTGCGTCCGGCTGGCGCACGACCAGCAGCCCGGCCGGTGCGCGTTGCAAACGCCTGCGCAGCGCAGCCAGCGCTGGCGCGAGCTCGGTCGCGGCAGCGGTCCGGCACGCCACCACGGGGAGACGGGCGTCGGCCGGTGCGGGTCCGGAATCAAAGCCTGGCGCCGCCTCGAGCGCGCCCCCGTCGAGCGGCTCGACACCCTCACAGCACCACGCCTGCGCCAGGTACCGGGCGAACGGCATCAACGCCTCGTCGGCGCACCCGGGCGCCGCCCGGGCACTGCCGGCAAGGGGCTCGCGCGGGGCGTGACGCCGGAGCGTGCTGCGCGGCGCCGTGTCGCTCGGCGCCACGGCCACCCCGCTGCCCTGCAACCGAAGCGGCGGCAGGCCGGCCGCGTCAGGCAGCCACCGTATGCCGCGGCGGCTTGAGCGTGAAGCCGAAGGCCAGCGTCGACAGGCCGAGGAAGGTCAAATCGATGGCCAGGAACAGGCCCAGCACCCACAGCGTGCTGACCGGCCAGCCGATGGCGATCAACACGCCCACCAGGATGGTCAGCGCCCCCGAGATCGCGAGCCAGACCCAACCGGTGGCCGGGCGGGCGCGCCCCGCCGCCCCCAGCCGCAACACGCCGGCGATCGCCAGGATGATGGCGAGCGCCAAGGTCATGGCCTCGGCCGCGAGGACGGGGTTGTAGAACACGAGGAGCCCTGCTGCGGCGTAGGCCAGCCCGCTCAACAGCCAGGCCAAGAACGGCCCCCAGCGTCTGACCTGAAAGGCTTCGAAGATGTGCGCGATCCCGGCAATGGTCATCATGATCCCGATGTACAGCACGGATACCAGGGTGGCGAACAGCACGTTGCCGAAGGCGATCAGCCCCAGGATCAGCAGCACCGCCCCGAGTGCGACGAACCACCCCCACTTGCTGCGGACTTCCGCGACAGCCGTCCCG
>QGUO01000710.1 GCA_003242495.1 Pseudomonadota bacterium
GATCCCCGAGAAGCCGTTGCAGCAACTAGCGAACCGCTGACGCAGTCTGACGAGGAAGACGGGATCATCACTCTGGAGGAAGAGTTAGAGGCCTATTACGTCGTCAAGTCGATGCTTCGAAAAGTGATCGAGCCTGTGCGAATCACCTATCGGGATCGGGTTACTTACTTCAATGTTCTCCTCGACGACAACATCAGAAAGTGGATTTGCCGCATTTTCGTCCGTGATTCAGGCAACGCGATCGTGTTCAATGGCGACGACCAACGGTACGAGTATCAACGCGCGGATGACCTGTTTACATTCGAAAGTAAGTTCCTTGAGGTTTTGCGGCGGCTCGAACCCACTCCGGAGAAGCCGGGAACCCCATGATGACATGTTCGGAACTTAAACTTAGAGTTGCGGCCCCGAAACTCGCACGCTTCCGCATGTCATCGCCCTAGTAAAATGGGCTGTTCGGAACGGCGGACAAGATCCGGGACTCTTTCCCGGTATCCACGGGGATCGTGCTCTATGCGGCGCAGATACGGATTTCCTGAGGGCGGCCCGCCTTTGCCACGGTGCCCAGTGTGCCGCCACTCGCGCCCACATCGTCACTTATTAAGGTGTCAAAATCAAATCTCGTATTTTAGTTCTTTAGGGAACGACACAAAGTCCGACGCGATTCAGATGAGAAGAAGTGGTTCTTAGAGAGGTTTTTATTACTTATAACCGAATAGACCTATAGTATCCAATTACGCCAGTAGGAGCGGATGAACATGAGCAAGACGATCTGCGCGTCGATTTTCAAATTGACGGTATTCGTCGTTGTCGTCGCATCGCTGGCCGTGGGGCTGATCACCGGGTGGGCTTCCGCCCAGCAGTCGACGCTAGAACGCATCCGCGCCACCGGCGTCATGCGGGTCGGCCTTGAAGGCACCTATCCGCCCTTCAATTTTGTGGACGAGAACAACCAGATGGCCGGCTTTGACGTGGACATCTCCAACGAGATCGCACGGCGATTGGGCGTACGGGCCGAATTTGTCGGCACCCTCTGGTCGTCGCTCATCGCGGGGCTGCAGACCGACAAGTTTGACGTGATTATCGCCCAGATGACCATCACCGAAGAGCGCAAGCAGAGCGTGGACTTCACCAACCCCTACGTCATCACCGGCGCCGTGCTGGTTTCCAGGGCCAATGACAACCGCTTCTCCAAGCTGAGCGACATCGCCGGCCACCGGGTCGGGGTCGGAATTGGGACGACTTTTGAAGAAGTGGCCCGCTCGGTGCCCGGCGCCGACGTGCGGACGTACGACAGCTTCCAGGAGTACGCGCAGGAGCTGTTGACGGGCCGGCTTGACGTCATCATCAACGACCAGCTCTCAGTGGCGTACGCTATCAAGCAGCATGGGCTGCCGCTCAAGATCACCTCGGACATTGTCAACGAAGACGTCATCGGGATCGCGGTCAAGAAGGGCAACGAGGACTTTGTGGAGATGCTCAACCATATCCTGGCCGACATGGTCGCCGATGGCACGTACCAGCAGATCTTCCAAAAGTGGTTTGATGCGGAACCTGCGCTGCTGAAGTACATGAAGTAGGCTGGCGACGTCGGCATGGAGCTAGTGCTGCAATCGCTGCCCGCGCTGCTGC
>QGUO01000249.1 GCA_003242495.1 Pseudomonadota bacterium
AACGAGGCGCGCGGCCTGCCGCGCGAGCGCATTGCGGCGTTGAACGCACAGCGGTTCGCGATCCCGGGCGCCGGGGTCATGGAGTCGCTGAACCTCGCCACGGCAGCGGGCATCGTTGCGTATGAACTGAATCGCCGCTAACCCCCGGCGCGGCAGATGCGCCGCACCCGATCGATCAAGCGCACGTCTGGCCGTGTACCGGTGATTTACCCGGGTGCTATGCTAGCGCCGCTCCGGCGTCTGGACGTCTTTCGACCGTCGCCCCCGGAGCGTAGCCGGGTCAAAAGGAAACTGCTCCCCGCAGACATGGCAGGAGAAAACGAAGCGGCCGCAGACACCGTGCCTGGCGTCGTCCTGGCGGGCGGCGACGAACGCACAGCGGCCGACGCGACTTTCGCCAAGAGCAGCGAACCTGCCACGCGCTGCCGCAACTGCAGTACACAGGTCACTGGCGCTTACTGCCCGGCATGCGGGCAGGCCGCGCATGTGCACCGCAGCCTGCTCTCTCTTGCTCATGACATCCTGCACTCGGTGCTGCATTTCGAAGGCAAGTTCTGGCGGACCGTGCCGGAGCTCTTCTGGCGGCCGGGCCAGCTCACGCGCCGCTACATCGATGGCGAACGCGTCAGATTCGTCTCGCCCATGGGGCTGTACCTGTTCGCCGTGTTCCTGACGTTCGCGGTGTTCTCCTTTTCTCCCGGCGCACTGGATGAACACACCGATACGGATTCGACCGACATCGGCGATTGGCGCGCCGGCAACGGCGCCGCGCTCGCGGCCGTCCGCGCGCAGATGGACGAGTTGCGCCTGCAGCTCGCAGCACCGCAGCTCACCGCGCAGGAGCGCGCCGCGCTCGAAGGGGAACTGGCCGATCTGCGCGCGGCCCAGGAGGTCATGGAGGCACTGGCCAATGGCGACTGGGAGCGGCTCCGCGAGCTCCGGCGCACGGCAACCGCTGCCGCGCACACCGGGCGCGATGCGGAAGCCAGCGCGCCCGCCGCGCAGGCGCGCACCGATTTCCTGACCGAGCTCAACCGCCGCTACGACGAGCTGAACCGCAACCCCGCGTTGCTGGCGTACAAGCTCAAGATGGCCGGCTACAAGTTCTCCTGGGCATTGATACCGTTGAGCATCCCGTTCATGTGGCTGCTCTTCTTCTGGCGACGCGACATCCGGCTGTACGATCACGCGGTGTTCGTCACGTATTCGATTGCGTTCATGCTGCTGCTGGCCGTGATCGTTTCGCTGTTCAGCGCGGCGGGCGTCGGCACCGGCCTGATCGTCACCACCTGTCTGCTCGTGCCGCCGTTGCACATGTACCGGCAGCTGCGCGGCGCCTACCGCCTGTCCCGGTGGAGCGCCATGCTCCGGCTTTTTTTGTTGGCGATAGCCTGCACCATCGTGCTGGTGCTGTTCTTCGTGGTGCTGCTGATCGCCGGCGCGTTCAGCTGAGCACGGCTACAGGTCGCGGACGAAGGCGCGGGCCACCGCTGCCTGGGGCGAATGTCCCTGCTCGTAGAACGGCCGCCAGGCGTCCCAGTCGACGTCCTCTTCGCGCACGTCCTGCAGCACTTCGCCCAGGTCGAGACGGATCAACGCCACCACTTCACGCTGCCAGTCGGTCCAGGGATCGGTTCGCATGACACCTCCAGCCGAGCCCGCGCTCGTCCGTGGTCAGGGATACTGCGCTGCGCCGCAACGCGACGATATTGTTCGCTCGTTCCGTTGCCGTTGCATGACACCGGAGCCGGCCATGCATGACGTCGAATCGGCGCCATGAAGATGCCGACAACCCACCCGCGATTTGAAACGCCCCTAACGCACGAAGCACGCGCAAGTTCCCGACGCGTCGTGCGCGCCTGCGCACAGCGTCGCATGGCGACGCGCCGCCCGGCCGCTGGCCGCGCCCTGCGGCGCCGGCATCGTCAGCCGCGCCCTGCGCGAGCCTTCAGCCGGTATGCGACCCGTCTTGCGCGGCGGACATTCGCGGCCCGATCATGCCCGCCGCGCCGGACGAAGCCGGCGCGCTCCGGAAGGAGCATCGTGGCACCCGTGACCATGGCATGATGCGTATACGACTCTGCAATGACCTGGACTGGCCGCAGCTTTGGGCCATTCTCGAGCCGGTGTTTCGCGCAGGCGAAACCTACGCGTTCGCGCCGGACATCGGCGAGGACGAGGCGCGGCGCGTCTGGATGGAGGAGCCGAGCGCCACTTACATCGCGGAAGCGCCCGATGGTCGTGCGCTCGGCACCTATTTCATCAAGCCCAACCAGCCGGGACTCGGCTCCCATGTATGCAACTGCGGATACGTCGTCGGCGAACGGGCTCGGGGACGAGGTGTTGCCTCGCTGATGTGCGAACACTCGCAAGAGGAGGCCGTCCGTCTGGGATTTCGAGCGATGCAGTACAACCTGGTCGTCGCGACCAACGAAGGTGCGATACGTCTATGGCGCAGGCATGGTTTCGAGATCGTCGGCCGGCTGCCAGGCGCCTTTCGTCACCTGAGATTCGGCTACGTCGATGCCTTCGTGATGTACAAGCAGCTCGTACCGGGCGGATGGTGACCTGGAACGCGCCGGCGCCGGGAGCCCTCCGGCGCCGCCTCGAAAGTCTGCCGCGCAGGACCGAGTTGCCAGGGCGGCCGCGCTTCCCGTCGCTGCGCGACGGGAACCCCGTGCACGCGGTGCTGTCTGCCTGGAACACAACAACAACCAGCCCGGCACGGATTTCCCGAGGGTGCCGTATGGTATACATGCACGTTCCCGGCCGAGAGAAGCTGCCACTCATGGCGCGCGAACGCCACGCACCCGAGAGACTGCGAATCGGGCATTCGATGCCCAGGCGCGCAACGCGCGAACGACACCACCCGTCGACCTGGCTCAGAACCGCCTGGGTGCTCATGCTGATGCAATCTCTTGGTGCATGCATCGACCACGAGCGACTCGGCGATGCCGGTGAGATGCGGGACCCTCCCCCTGTCGCGGTCGTGACGGCTGCGGCAACCGTCCGACCGCTCGCGATCGAGATCGAGGCGGTAGGCACTGCGCGCGCCAATGAATCGGTCGAGGTCACCTCCAAGGCCTCCAACGTGGTGACGGCCATTCGTTTCAAGGAGGGCGATACGGTGCGGCGCGGTGCGGTGCTCGTGGAGATGGACAATGCCGAGGCGCTTGCCAGCGTCGCCGAGGCCGAGGCGCCGCTCGCCGACAGCCGCAGTCAATTCGAGCGCAGCCGTGAGCTGTTCACGGCCCAGGCGCTGTCGCGCGCTCAGCTCGATCAGCTCGAGGCCTCTCTCAAGGCCAACCAGGCGCGCCTGGCTGCGGCCAAGGCGCAGCTCGCAGACACGGTCATCCGCGCCGCCTTCGACGGACGCACGGGCTTTCGGCACGTCAGCGTGGGCAGCTTCGTCAGCCCCGGCACGGCCATCACCACTCTGGACGACACATCGGTCATCAAGCTCGACTTCACGGTTCCGGAGACCTATCTGTTCGTGCTGCAGCCCGGTCTGCCGGTCAAGGCGGCCGCGGCCGGCCTGCCGGGCCGGGTATTCACCGGGCGCGTGAGCCACCTCGATTCGCGCGTCGATCCGGTCACCCGCTCGCTGGCCGTACGCGCGGAGTTACCCAACCCGGACGGGGTGCTGCGGCCGGGCATGTTCATGACGGTGACCCTGCAGGGCGAGGCGGCGCCCGCCCTGATCGTGCCGGAGGCGGCGATCGTGCCCGAGCAGGGCAGGTTCTTCGTCTTCGTCGTGGACGACGGAATCGTCGAGCGGCGCGCGGTACAGATCGGCACGCGGCGCCCCGGCGAGGTGGAGATCGTTGCCGGGCTCGACGAGCACGAGCGCGTCATCGTGGAAGGGACCCAGAATGTACGCCACGGCATGCGCGTGCGCGAACACGCGTCCGCCACCTGATCCGGCCTGCGACCCCGAGCCCGGCTCCCCATGATCGCAGGATCCTCACCATCGAGCTGCTGCGCCAGGCGCGAGGCTCGGGCCGCAAGAGACTGACGCGCCGCAATGCGAATCTCCGAAGTCTCCGTCCGCCGTCCAGTCTTCGCCACAGTCATCAGTTTGCTGCTGTTCATCTTTGGCGCGGTGTCGCTCGAGCGCCTGCCGGTACGCGAGTATCCCGACATCGACCGTCCGGTGGTCTCGGTGACCACCAATTACGTGGGCGCCTCAGCCCAGGTGATCGAGACCCGGATCACACAAATCATCGAAGATTCGATCGCGGGTATCGAGGGCATCATCAAGATCGAGTCCGACAGCGAGGACGAGCGCTCTCAGGTGCGCATCGAGTTCGACGTGAATCGCGATATGGATGCCGCCGCGAACGATGTGCGCGACCGTATCGCCCGCGTGGCGGGCAACCTGCCGCCGCAGGCCGATCCTCCGCACGTGGTCAAGGCCGACGCGAGCGCCGATCCTGTGCTCTCCGTGGCGTTCAGCTCCGAGGCCATGTCATTGCTCGAGGTGACGGACTACGCCGAGCGCAACCTCGTCGACCGGCTGTCGACCATCCCGGGCGTGGCGCGCGTGGGCATGTTGGGCGCAAGGCGCTACGCCATGCGGGTGTGGATCGATCGGCGAGCACTGGCGGCACGACAGCTCACGGTCGCCGATATCGAGGATGCGTTGCGGCGCGAGAACGTCGAGCTTCCTGCCGGCCGGCTCGAATCGCACACGCGCGAGTTCTCGCTGCGCACGCTGGTGGGTCTCGACACCGAAGAGGACTTCCGCAACCTGGTCATCGCCCGAGGCGCCGACGGCCATCTCATCCGACTCGGCGAAGTCGCCGAAGTGCAGCTCGGCGCCGAGAACGAGCGCACGTACGCCCGCTTCAACGGCAAGCCCGGCGTGCTGCTCACCATCGAGGCTCAATCCAAATCGAACACCCTGGAAATCGCCCGCGCCGTGCGTGCCGAGGTCGAGCGCCTGCAGTCGAGCTTGCCGCCCGGGGCTTCGCTCGCCATCAACGTCGACAGCGCGGTGCCCATCGAAGCGGCCTTGCGCGAGGTGCTGATCGCCGTTGCCTTCGCGTTGATCTCGGTGCTCCTGGTGATCTATGCATTCCTCGGCAGCCTGCGGGCCACCCTGATTCCCGCGGTCACCATTCCGGTGTCGGTCTTCGCCTCGTTCATCGTGATGTACGCGCTCGGCTACTCGGTGAACGTGCTCACGTTGTTGGGACTGGTGCTGGCCATCGGGCTGGTCGTGGACGATGCCATCGTGGTCCTGGAGAACATCCAGCGTCGGGCCCACTCCGGCGCACCGCCGCCGGTTGCCGCCATCCTGGGCGCGCGCGAAATCGGCTTTGCGGTGATCGCCACGACCCTGACGCTCGCGTCGGTGTTCGTGCCGATCTCCTTCCTGCCCGGCGACCTCGGGCGCCTGTTCCGCGAATTCGGCTTCACACTGGCGGCATCCGTGCTGTTCTCCGCGCTGGTGGCACTTACGCTGACCCCCATGCTCGCGGCGAAGCTCCCCGCGGAGCAAAGCCCGCCCAACGCCTTTGCCACGGCGATGACCCGGGTGTTCGCCCGCCTGGCACGCTTCTACGAACGGCAGCTGCGCTTCCTGATCGTGCGTCCATGGGTGGTGGTCGCATGTGTGGGCATACTGATGGCGCTGGGCGTGCTCACCTTCCGCTCCATCCCGCCCGGGTTCGCGCGGGAGCGGGCCTTGGCCGGGGTATTCGTACCCTTCGGGGC
>QGUO01000250.1 GCA_003242495.1 Pseudomonadota bacterium
GTTAGGGCCACCCCGGTTGTCATCGTGCACACCAGGCCGGCGACGTGATCCCGTCCGTCTTCGCTTGGCGCAAGCTGCTGCGTCGGCTTCCCAGGAAATCGCCGCAACTTGTGACGCGCTAAGGGAGAATTGTGTTGCCCAGCGAAGGGGGGGTCCCTAGAATCGCCGCGTTCTGTAAAGACACTGCGGGATTGCTTCAATTATGGGGATTTTCCGGGCGGGGCGAGCCCTGGCTCTGCAGTTTGCCTCCTATCTGATCGCCATCACAGCGGCGTTCCCTCTCGTGGCCTGGGCGCAGATGCCCACGCCGACGCCCGAACAAATCGAGATGTTCCGCAGCCTACCCCCGGACCAGCAGCAGCAACTGCTGGAGGCGTTGGGGCGCGGCCAATTGGGCGGCTTGTCGATTTCAAATGTGTCAGGGTTGGGGGACGCGAGCCCGCCGCAGGAGACTGCGGAATCGATCACCCGACGACGACAGCAGGCTCGACAAGATGAGCAGAAGAAGGGCGCCGAGCGAATCGCCGGAGGCGCCATGCTCATTCTCGACGTCGAGTTGCAGCTGGGAGCGCCTACGAACGGGCTGGCCGCCGAACGCCGGGATCGCATCAGGGCCGGTAATCCTTATCGTCTCGACAACGAGGGTCGGCTCTCGCTGCCCTCCATGCCGCCGATCAATCTTTCCGGTTTGACGAGCTCGCAAGCGGCACAGCGCCTGAACTACGATCCTCGTCTTGCCGGCCTACGCTTCACGGTGACACTGCTCCCGGTGGAACCGGTCGGCACGGAGGCGCTACAACCATTCGGTTACGATCTCTTCGACGAAGTGCCCTCGGCTTTTGCCGCGGACGCGAACCTTCCCGTGCCCACGGACTATCGCCTTGGCCCGGGTGACAGCATCATCGTCGAATTCTTCGGCAACAGGACCGGTCGCTACTATCTTTCTGTCGATCGCAACGGAACGCTCACGTTGCCGCAACTGGGGCCGCTGCAGGCCGCCGGATTGACCTTCGATCAGCTGCGCAGGGACATCGACCAGCGTGTGTCGGAGCAGCTGGTGGGGGCGCGCGCCACCGTGACGATGGGCGAACTGCGCTCGATCCGAATTTTCGTCGTGGGCGACGTGATGTGGCCTGGATCGTACACGGTCAGCAGTCTGTCCACCATTACCAACACGTTGTTTGCCAGCGGTGGAATTTCCAAGATCGGATCCTTGCGAAATGTCGAGCTCAAGCGTGCAGGCAAGACGGTCGCGAAGCTCGATCTTTACGATCTGCTGCTGAAAGGGGACACGTCTCAGGACCTGCAGCTCGAGTCGGGTGACGCCATATTCGTGGCGCCCATAGGCAGCACCGCGGGCATCGGTGGCCAGGTACGTCGTCCGGCAATCTACGAGTTCCATGAAGGGGCGACCGTTGAGGATCTGCTGGCTCTTTCCGGGGGACTGAAACCCGAAGCCGATCCCCGGCGTGTGAGCTTGGAGCGAATCGGCCCGGATCGTGAGCGCGTCGTCATCGAGCTGGACCTGTCGGATCCTGCGGATCGTGCTCAGCGTCTTGCTGCGGGCGATCTCATCACGGTGCCGATGATTTTCGAAGACGTTCGAGGCATTACTCTCGAAGGGCATGTGCACCGCGCCGGCAATTACGCTTGGCGAGAGGGGATGCGCCTGACCGATCTGCTCGGAACGCCCCAAGTGTTCAAGTTGAATGCGGACCAGCGATACGTGCTGATTCGTCGCGAGTCGCTGCCCGATCGGCGTGTCCACGTCGTGTCCGCCGATGCGGTGCGTGCGTTCGAACGGCCCGGGACGAGCGACGATCCGCTGTTGATGAGCGGCGATCGAGTGATCGTCTTCAACCGCTCGTCCGATCGGGGGCCTGCCTTGACACAGATCCTCGATGAATTGCGCATGCAGACGCGTGACAACGATCCCACCCCCATCGTATCCGTGAGCGGCCGCGTCCGCGCACCGGGAGAATATCCGCTGGAGCCAGGCATGACGGTCGGTGATCTCATCCGTGCCGGCGGCGGGCTGGACGATGCGGCTTACGCAGCGACGGCCGAGTTGACTCGCTATGCGGTGGTTGATGAGCAGGTGCGCAAGACCGATGTCATCGACCTGGAGCTTGCGGCGGCCGCTGCGGGTGACCAAGGTGCCAATATACCGCTGCAGCCTTACGACGTGCTCGTGGTGAGAGAGACGCCGGACTGGCGAGGCCAGGAAGCCATCACCATCACTGGAGAGGTTCGGTTCCCTGGCACCTATCCGATCCGCAAGGGCGAGACCTTGAGCTCGGTCATCGCCCGTGCGGGCGGCTTGACGGACGCCGCGTTCCCGAAGGGGAGCGTCTTTCTCAGAGAGGAACTCAAGGAGCAGGAGCGTCAGCAGGTCGAATCCCTGGTCAATCGGCTCCAGGCGGATTTGGCCGCCCTGGCATTACAAAGCGCTCAGGGAGGTGGCTCCAGCGCTGCGGGGACCTTGCAGGCCGGGCAGTCCTTGCTGGCCCAGCTGCAGTCAGTGGAGCCCACGGGCAGGCTGGTGATCAACTTGCCGAAGGCCCTGGCCAACGCGGGCGGCGAGGATGACGTGGAACTGCGCGGCGGCGACAAGTTGATGATCCCGCGTATGAAGCAATACGTCACCGTGATCGGTGAAGTGCAGAACCCGACGGCGCATGTCTTCAAGAGTGGGCTGAGTCGCGACGACTACATTTCTCTCAGCGGCGGGACGACACAGCGTGCTGATGAGAAACGCACCTACGTCGTACGCGCCGATGGCAGCGTCGTCGCGGCCTCTAACAGTCCGTACTGGTTCCGGCGCGGAACCAACGTGGAGCTCGAGCCGGGCGATACGGTCGTAGTGCCGTTGGATGCCGAGCGTATGAGGCCGCTTGCTTTGTGGACCTCGGTCACCACGATCATCTACAACCTGGCAGTGACACTGGCTGCGATTTCGTCAATCTAGACTTCCTTGAGTCAGGACAGAATGGATAACTCTTCGCAAGACTCGGTTGATCGCAGAGAGGCGGGTGAGAAGATGGCCGGCGATCGCTTGGTCTACGTGCTTCCGCAGGAGTTGATGGCGGGCCGCAGGGAAGAAGAGATCGATCTCCTGGGGCTCGCGGCGACTCTCTGGAGGCGCAAGTGGATGATATCGATCATCACTGGTGTGTTTGTGGTGATCGCAGTCATATATTCCTTGCTCGCTACGGAATGGTACCGTGCCGAAGTCGTACTCATGCCTGCCAAAGATGGCGGGGCCGCGGGAATAGCCGGTCGCTTGAGCGGTCTCGCTGCGCTTGCCGGTATCGATATTGGCTCAAGTAGCAGCAACGATGGGTTGGCTGTACTGAAATCGAGAGCTATTGCGGAGTCGTTCATCGAGGAGCTTGGTCTGCTGCCCATACTGTACTCGGAGCAGTGGGATCCGGAAGCTAAGCGCTGGCGCTCGAATGCTCCCGATGAGCAGCCTGACATGAGGGATGCCGTTCAATACTTCGACAAAACTATCCGCACCGTCTCCGAGGATCCCGCGATGGGGACAATCACCGTGGCCATCCAATGGACAGATCCTGAACTGGCGGCATCCTGGGCGAATGCGTTCGTCTCGCATGTAAACGAGCACATGAGATTGCGTGCGCTCTCGGAGGCAGAAGCAAACGTCACTTACCTCAAGACTGCATTGAGCGAGACCAGCGTGCTGACACTGCAAGAAGCCATCAGCAGAATCATGGAATCTGAGATGCAGAAGCTGATGCTTGCGCGGGGGAACGACGAGTTTGCTTTTCGTGTGATCGACAGAGCGGTGGTGCCGAAACAACGGTTCAAGCCTCATCGGACTCTCATTGTCTTGCTGGCTGCCGTCTTAGGAGGCATGCTGGCTAGTTTCGTAGTATTGATTCGCTATTTGGCCGAGATTCAAAAGAGCTCTGTCCGTCCAGGCGGCTACTGAAGTTCCAAGGTAGAAGGCATAAGGCTATGCAGTCCTGGCCGTTTGGGACGGCAATTGACGGTATTCCACCCACATACTTGGTATGACGAAGCTGAACACTCAAAGAAAAGTCGCTCTGATCACGGGCGTGACCGGGCAGGATGGTTCGTATCTGAGCGAACTTCTGCTCGAGAAAGGGTATGTAGTGCACGGTGTGAAGCGGCGCACTTCGCTGTTCAATACGGCGCGCATAGATCATCTCTATCAGGATCCTCACGAGTCGGACAGGCGCTTCATCCTCCATCACGGGGATATGACCGATTCGTCCAGTCTCATACACATAATTCAGCAGGTTCAACCTGATGAAATTTATAACCTTGCTGCTCAGAGTCACGTTGCCGTCAGTTTCGAGGAGCCTGAGTACACCGCCAATTCAGATGCGCTCGGGACACTGCGCCTCCTGGAGGCAATTCGTATTCTAGGTCTTGTAGACAAGACCAAGCTCTATCAGGCATCTACCTCAGAACTGTATGGCCTGGTACAGGAGGTGCCTCAGAACGAGCGTACGCCGTTTTATCCGCGTTCCCCGTATGCCGTCGCCAAGCTGTACGCGTATTGGATCGTCGTCAATTATAGAGAAGCTTATGGGATGTATGCGTGTAACGGCATCCTGTTCAATCACGAAAGCCCTGTTCGCGGCGAAACGTTCGTGACGAGGAAGATCACGCGGGCGATGACTCGAATCAAGCTCGGTTTGCAGGACTGCCTATACCTGGGGAATCTGGACGCTCGTCGGGATTGGGGGCATGCCCGTGACTATGTCAAGATGCAGTGGTTGATGCTGCAACAAGAGGAGCCGGAAGATTTTGTCATTGCGACCGGGGTGCAGCGTAGTGTGCGGGACTTTGTCGAGGCTGTTTGCCGCGAGCTTGAAATCTCGATCGAATGGAAAGGGAGCGGTGTTGATGAAAAAGGATTCGACGAGCGTGGTCGTTGCATCGTAGCAGTTGATCCAAGGTATTTTAGGCCGACAGAAGTTGACTCGCTCTTGGGGGACGCCACAAAAGCCAAAGAGAAGCTGGGGTGGGCGCCCACGACGACGTTCGAGGAACTCGTTGCTGAAATGGTGCGTGAAGACCTGAAAGCAGCGGAACGAGATGCGCTTGTGAGGAAGCACGGCTACAGGCCGATGGACTACCACGAATGAGTCCCAGGATCTACGTTGCCGGCCATCGAGGTATGGTCGGAAGTGCGCTCATACGGCGGCTAATCAAAGCCGGCTACAATGAGTTGATAACGCGTAGCCGCGATCAATTGAACTTACTGGACCAGCGTGCGGTGCAAGATTTCCTGCAGCGCGAACGACCGGATTATATTTTCGTTGCGGCAGCGCGTGTTGGCGGTATTCATGCGAACAATACCCGTCGTGGTGAATTCATCTATGAAAATCTAGCGATAGAACTGAACCTCTTGCACGGCGCGCATCTTGCTGGCACACAGCACTTACTGTTTCTGGGTAGTAGCTGCATCTACCCTCGAGAGTGTCCGCAGCCCATGCGGGAGGAGCACCTTCTATCAGGTCCTTTGGAGCCTACAAATGAACCATATGCGATCGCGAAGATCGCAGGAATCAAGTTGTGTGAGGCCTATCGGCATCAGTATGGCCGGGATTACGTCACCTTGATGCCGACGAATCTCTATGGTCCGAACGACAACTATGACCTGGAAACTAGCCATGTGTTGCCTGCTCTGATTCGCAAGGCGCACGAAGCTAAGC